>JALWNT010000001.1 GCA_027080995.1 Campylobacteraceae bacterium
GTCCCGGACGCTCAGATAACGCACGTAGGGGGCGAAAAGTTCCCGAAGCGCCTTGCGGGAGATCTTTTGGGCGTCGATGTAGTGGGCCACCCGCTCTTTGCGGATCGACTTGAGCGCGAGATTCTCCTCCAACTCGTAGGCGTCGCTGTGGAGACCCCGGGGGCGTTTGAGCTCCACTTCGCAGAGCTTCGCATCGCTGCTTCCCAGACCGAACTGCGCCAAAATCGCCTGCATCAGCACCGATTTCCCCGCCCCGCTGGGACCGGTCAGCACCACAAGCCCGGGGGCGAACTCCAACTCCACCTCTTTAAAACTGAGCAAATCTTTGAGATAGAGACGGGAGATCATTTTCTCCCCCCGTCCGAAAAAGTGAGGAGTGAGCAGTAAGGAAGCGATTTTTGGTGAATGGTGAATGGTTTCGGTTTGCGTTGCCTTGCAACGTTTTTGTTTCTTGTTTGCGCCGTAGGCGCGCACGATGCCCAATGCCCAATGCCGTCGCCGAAGGTGACATCAATGCCAACCCCTTTCAAAAGACAAAGAGGGGCAAAGCCCCGTTCAAACAACAAACGACAGAGAATGCCGAAGGCATCCTCCCAATGACCAATGACCAATGGCCGATAATCGGCGAAGTCCATCACCAATTCTTCTCTCCCCAGTGCAGTTTGTCACGCAGAACACTGAAGTAGTTGCGCTCTTTGCGGTGCAAAAGCCGGGCCCCCTCTTTGGCGCCGCTGATGCAGACCAGGTCCCCCTCTTCCAGGTCGTAGCGCTCCTGGCCGTCGATGGTGGCGACCGCTTCGTACTTTTCGGTGTCGAGCTCGATGCGGAAATCCGCCGGAAGCACCAGGGGGCGTTGATTGGTCAGGGAGTGGGCCAGGACCGGGGTGAGGATGAAAGCTTTGGTCAGAGGATAGACCACGGGACCTCCGGCGGCGAGATTGTAGGCGGTGGAGCCGGTAGGCGTCGAAATGATGAGGCCGTCTCCCCGATAACTGTTGAAACGCTCCCCGTCGATGGCGGCGTTGACGATGACCATCTTGGAGGGGACGGGGCTGGAGATGACGACGTCGTTGAGCGCGAAAAAGTCGATCCTCGCTCCCGAACCTTTGCGGATGTTTCCTTCGATCATCAGACGGTGGTCGATGCGGTACTCTCCGTCGAAGAGTTGATCGAGAAAGGTGTCCACCTCCTCGACGGTGATGTCGGCGAGGAAGCCCAGATTGCCGGCGTTGATCCCCAGGACCGGCTTGTGCCAGGAGTAGCTGCGGCGCACGAGGGAGAGCAGCGTCCCGTCCCCGCCGAGAGAGACGAGGAAATCGCTCTCGGCACACATCCGTTCGAAAGGCTCTCCTTCCTCCGCGATCATCCGTGCCGAGCGCTCCGCCAGAGCGACACGGATCCCCCGCGCCTCGAAGCGGGCTTTGACCGCCTCGTAGATCGGCTTGATCTCCGGAGAGTCGGGCTTGAGGACGAATCCGGCCCGTTCGATTTTCGTCAGTTTATCCTTGGACATTTTCCGTTCCGTTCAATGAAGAAGATGAACGGAGGGTAGCACGTGCGGGCTTAAAGTGCCCATCGATGGATGAAGATCGGGATGAACCTAACTCTATTCCGCACTTTCAAACGATTTCAGGATTCTCCCGTCTTCCGATTTCCATTCAGTGAGCCCGTTGGCGCTTCTGCCCATCACAAGGGATGCCGCGGCGGAAGGACTGTTGAAAAGATAATCTTTTTGAAACAGATAATCCTCTCCCATCGGTTGGACTATTCCTTCTTTGATTAGCTTCTCCCGCAATTTTTTGATATTTTTCGGAAAAGAATTGACGGTGGATCGGGCAATTTTTGAATCTTTGAATACGACGAATCCCTCCGAGGTCATTTGACCTCTCGCTTCCGCGCCCCTTGCAGCCTGGATAAAGAATGTCGTTGTGCTTTCCGAAGCGTTTTCCTCGGACTGACGAAGTTCCTCGAAGACTTTGAATCCAAGTATATTGACAAGCATTTTCGTATTGTCTATGAACTCTTCCATTTCGGCTTGATCCGGTTCCGAGATCGAGGGAAGCGTTGGGGTATTGGCATTTTTGATCTCAAACCGGTCCACCTCCTTTGCAATTTGAAAAAATCGGTGTTCGAGGTATTTGATATGGGCCTTGTTGAGATTTTCATCTTTGCTGATGAAAATGACCGCTTCATTCCAATAATCTTTTTCATTCAGGTGTTGAAGAAGTCGTTTGATGATATTTTCCGCTTCACCGATATAGACAATATTTTTCTCTGAGTCAAGATCCGACTTTCCAAACAGGAAATAGACGCCGGTATTGGCAAGTTCAGTCCTTTCTGTGCTCTCTTTGATTCGGTTCCTCGGTATTTTATAAGCCTTCCCTGTCCAATTGGAGAGTTCGCAGCTCATGCGACCATAGGGTACACCGTCAAGAAGGAATAATTTGATTGTTTTGGGATTGGTCTTTCTATTCATGATAGTTACCCTCAGAAAGTCTAGTTTTTAAGAGATCATAAACCCGTTCCGTCTCCAATACATCTACCCCCAGACGCTTACCTTCTTTGACCACATAACCCACCAGCGCTTCGATCTCGGCGGGTTTGCCCCGTTCCAGGTCCAGTTGCATGGAGGTTTTGGCTCCGGGGAGAACCTTGGAGGCCTGGGCGAGGGTGGCTTCGATCTCTTTGTCCCCCAGAAGAGAGATGCCCTTGGCCTGCGCGAGGGCGGTAATCTCCTCCAGGAGGCGGCGCAGCTGCGTTCTGTGCTCTTGGTACACTTGATTCATAGGAATCTTATAGAGTGAGGTCAGCGCCGCCATGGGGGAGATAAAGAGGAATTTTCGCCACTGCTCAAAGGCGATGTCGGCTGTAGGTTTGTGACGAGGCAAAGAACGATCGAAAAGTCGGGCGACGGGAGCATAGTCGGCGGGGTCGAAATCCTCTTTGCCCCAACAGAGACGGAAAATCTCCCCTTTTTTGCGGATCACACCGGGTTCGACAATGTTGGAGAGAATATAGATGCAGCCTTCCAAGGCGTCGGCCCGGGGGTAGTGCTTGAGGATTCGGGGACGATACTCCACGCCGTTGAGCAGGGGAAGGATGACGGTCTGCTCCGAGACATTGGATCGGATCGATTCGAGACCCGTTTCCAGATCGGTTGCTTTGAGAGTGAGGAGAATCAGATCCTGGATTCCGAGGCTGGTGGGATCTTCCAGAGCGTGGGCGGGATGGACGGTGTACTCTTCCTGCTGATCAATGATGTGCAGGCCCCGCTCTCGGATTGCCTCCAGATGGGCACCTCTTGCCACCAGGCTCACTGCCTCTTCTCCGGCACGGATGAAACGCGCTCCCAAATATCCGCCGACTCCGCCGGCACCGACTATCATGATCTTCATACGCCTTCCTTTCTGTACCGATTGAGATAATTCTACCTCAGAATTTGGCATTTTGCACATGAGAGCTCCGCTTCTACGTTATACTTTCGTAGGGGGAAATACCCAAAAAATCATGGAAAAGCAGATCGGGCAATGCCCAATCGAGAGGAGAAGAAATGATGAAAAAAATTTTGGCAACGATTGCAGCAGTTTTGATTGGATGCGGGCAGCTATGGGGGGCACCACACAATCCTTTCCCTCAACATGTGGACTATGTGGCGGGTACCATCAAACCGAGCCTATATTCCCAGGAACGGATGGATCGGGATGTAAAAAATTTCTACAACTATTGGAAAAAAAATTACGTAGTCCGTGCCGGTGAGGATGAGCAGGGGCGTCCGCTCTATCGGGTGGCTTTCGGCAAAGGTTCTGATGTGACCGTCTCGGAGGGGCAGGGCTACGGGATGGTGATTACCGCTCTTATGGCCGGATACGACAAAAAAGCCCGGGAGATCTTTGACGGGATGTGGCGCTATTCCCGACGTTACCCCAGCGAGATCGACTCCCGTCTCATGAGCTGGAAAATCAAAAAAGGTCGGCGAGTCGAGGGAGCGGACAGCGCCTTCGACGGGGATGCGGATATCGCCTATGCGCTGCTACTTGCCAATGAGCAGTGGGGAAGCGACGGAGCGGTGGACTATCTGACCGAGGCCCGTAGGGTGATCCGCGGGATCAAAGCCTCGACGATCGGTCCTGAGAGTCTGTTGCCGAAACTTGGCGACTGGGTCGAGAACGACGGGGAACAATACAACCAATATACCCCCCGCAGTTCCGACTGCATCCTAAGTGCTTTCAAAAGCTTCGCTTGGGCAAGCGGCGACGAAAGTTGGTACGATGTGGCGGGGGCTTGTCAAAGCGCGCTGAAACAGATCCAAAAAAAATACAGCAAAAGGACCGGCCTCCTGCCCGATTTTCTGGTCGATTGCAATCCCATCGCCTCCTGCCGACCCGCGCCAAAGAACTTTCTGGAGGGGCCTCATGACGGAGATTACTACTACAATGCAGGACGCGATCCCTGGCGGATCGGTTTGGATTACCTGATCTCCGGGGACGAAAACTCCCGCAAGCTGGTTGCTAAAACTCTTAACTGGCTCAAAGAGCGGAGCAAAGAGCGTGCCTCCCGCATCAAATCGGGCTACACTCTCAAGGGCCGGAAAATCGGTAACTACACAAGCACCTTTTTTCAAGCACCCTTCGGAGTGGCGGCCATGGCGGACAAAAAGTATCAAAAGCTCCTCGACAGCATCTACAAAGCCGTACGCAAAACCCACGAGGGCTACTACGAAGACAGCGTCAATCTCCTCTCATTGTTGATTATGAGCGGCAACTTCTGGGCTCCTGAGGAGACACAGCTCAGTGATCCGCTGGCTCCTTACAGCAGCGCAAAATTCCGTGCGTTTCTTAATCGAGCCAAATTGACTTACCCCAATTCCCAAACCGTAGTCGCTCAGAGAAAGGAATTCGCCGATTTTCATAGCGACTACTTCTATTTGGCCGACAAAAAGTTTATGACTTTTTCGATGAAGGGGGAGCCGAGCGAACGTGACGAACTGCGCCGTTTCAAGGAGTTCAATCTCCAAAAACGCCATGAACTGAATGGACGTATCCGTTTCTCCAAAATAGATGACGGCATTGAGGAGTTTACCTGGATGCAGATGCATCATAATAAGGATGCCCACCGACCTTTTATCCGTCTGGTCTGGCGCGATGAGCACAAAGACTCTCTCTCACACGAGATGCACCGCGATGCCCTCTGGGCGGTAGTCTCCCGCAGCGACGTCAAGGGATCTGGAAGCTACTACCTCTATTTGGCTGATCGACCCGACAAACACTTTATCGGTGCCGGAATCTCTTCGCATGACGGGCGGGTTTATCTAAGCATCGGATCGAAGACAATCGATCTGTTTAAGCGTCTGGACGATGCCCAACTGCGGAAAAACTGGAGCGGCGTCAAAGATTTTTATTACAAAGCGGGACTCTACCTCAACAAGGGATCTGGAGCCATAAGGGTTCAGTTCAGCAAACTGCGGGCGAAGTGACTTTCCCGCTTGTGACTATTGCCGCACCAAGTAAAAACGCGGAGTTCGGATTTCGTAAAAACCGATCATCGCGTTCATCACTCCAAAAGACTCTATCGCATTCAAATCGTCGATTTGCAATTCCCGTTCTTTCAATTTTCCTGCGTCAAGGAGCCTCTCTCTCATTGTCCCTGGCAACAACGGTTCCGTCGGCGTCCACCACACCCCATCCAACTTCAATGCAACGTTGGCGATTGAGGTATCTTTGAGCCGACCATCGGGCCCGACGATAAGAATCTCGTCGGCACTTCCCCGAGCGGCAAAGAGCCGATCGATCCCGCTACGGTCGCAGGATTTATGGGGATACTCGATGGCACTCTCCAGCAGACGGAAGCTCTCTATCCGCCGGGGAAGGTAGGGAATCAATTCCATACTCCGCAGTTCCCGATCGTATACGATTCGGCAACGATAAAGCCCCTCTTTGGGGAGCTCCCCGATCCAGGGGCCCAGGAAAAGCGGTTTGCTTTCTGCGAAAACTTCCCGCCGTGTCCGATTCATCCGCGCCTCATGACGGGAGAGATTCCGGGCCCTCCCCTCCTCGATTCGGATTGTCTCAAAAAAGCGGCACATAGATTTTCTCCTGCAACTCCCGATACTCCGCCTCGGGATCCGAATCGATCGTGATCCCTCCGCCGCTTTTGAAAATAAGTGCGTCTCCTTGCCGCTCGATAAAACGGATCATCACCGCGCTGTCGAGGCCTTCCCCGTCGAAAACTCCGAAAATCCCTGTGAAAAATCCCCGCTCATATCCCTCCACTTCTTGGATGATCTCCACGGTCTTTCGCTTGGGGGCACCGGTAATACTTCCTGCGGGTAGCATCCGTGTCAAAATCGTTCCAAGGCGGTCCGGCCACCCCTCTCCCAACTCCCCGCTGATGTGAGAGCTTACCTGCAGCAATTCCCGCTCTCCCGCCCGAACTTTCTCCACATAACGGAAACGTTCCACCTGCACCCGATTCGCCACCATCGACAGATCGTTACGCAGCAAATCCACCACCATCACATGCTCGGCCATCTCTTTGGGATCGGAGAGAATCTTTTCCTCCGCCCCCGGGATCGACGCGTCAATGGTCCCTTTCATGGGGTGGGTATGGATACGCCCTCCTTCGATGCGGACGAAGCGTTCCGGAGAGAAACAGACAAAACGATCTTTGAAAAGCAGTTTGAAGCGGGCGTCGCTCCGCTCATAAAGCGTTTCCAGATCCGATTCAACCCAGATTCGGCTGGGAAAGGTGAGGTTGAGCAAGTAGGTGTCGCCCCGCCGGATCTCTTCGATCACCCGATCGAAGGCTTGGCGGTATCGGTCAAAGGGAATCGCCTCGAAACGGTAGGGCAGCGAAGCACCGCGCCGCCCTACAAGAGATCGATCCAAATGATAACGGATCCCCTCTTCCAGGCAATCCAACGGAGCGATATAACTTTCACTCAAATCATAGGAGAGAATGAAAAGCGTCGGTGTACGGCTGCGGCCCAAAGCGTTGAGTCTCGCCTCAATTTCTTTCGCCTTTTTGAAAAATCCATCCGCCATCGGCCGCCTACCCCTTTCATCAAAAAGCGGCTATCATTCTAACCAAGACCGGACAAAATGCGAAGGAGTGACTATGACCGATCCCATTCTCCATGATCTTTGGAATCGATACACCTGCAAAAGCTACGACCCAACCCGAAAAGTTCCCGAAGAAAAACTGCAAATTCTCTACGAAGCCTTGCGCCTCACCCCCTCTTCCATCAACTCCCAACCCTGGAAATTCATCGTCATCTCCAGTGACAAAGCCAAGCGGCGGCTCTACGACACTTTCACTGAACCCTACCATTTCAACCGCCAATACGTTCTCGACAGCACCGTCACCATTCTTTTCGCCCACAACCCGAAGTATCGCCTGGAGAATTATGAAGAGGTGGTGAAAAAGATGATTGAGGATGGCCGCATCCCTCCCGAAAAAAAAGAGCGGGCACTTCAATCCTTCCGCTTCGCCCGAATGCACACCGACGAAAGCGGTTTCAACGGCCACTGGACCAAAGCCCAGCTCTACATAGCCCTGGGCAATGCCTACCATACTCTCGCCCGTCTGGGAATCGACTCCACCGCCCTGGAGGGGATTGACGTAGAGCGGGTCGAAGCGGAGTTCAAAGAAGAGTTGGGCGGCTTCGCCTGCCATGTGGCTCTTTGTATCGGCTACCATCAAGCAACAGACTACAACGCCAAACTTCCCAAATCCCGCCTCGAACATGATTCGATCTTCATACATCTCTAAGCCCGACTATCACGATACCGAAACGCTTCGCTCCCTCACCTGTGAAATGTGAGAGCGTGCGAATTGCTTTATTTATAAGTAATTTTGATAAATTCAGATAATAATATTGACTTTTATTCATTTTGATTGTAATATACTTTTATCTTTTAAAATAAGGAAACCAAATGAATGTCCTAAAAACACTTCTCGCAATCCTCGGTGCTCTCTTTCTCATTGTCATTGTCTATGTTTGGTTCGCTTTCGATCTCGGGACCCGACTTTCTCAGATCAAATCCCTCGATCCCAAAGCGAAAGATGTCTACAGCCACATGATGACAACACTTCTCGATACCGGAGATATTGCGAAGGCAACCGTCCGCAAAGTCAAGGTGGACAAAGGGATCACTCCCGACGAAATCGTCGATGCACTCAACAGCGTCGCGACGGAGATGGGTATCAAGCCTGTCGGAGATCTCCCCCTTTCCAAAGAAGTGGCGTTACGTACAGGGAAAAAACAGCCTTACACCCGTGTCCTCTCCTACTGCAATCCCGCCATCGCCATCGAAATGGTCAAATGGTCGATGGCTTACGGAGCTTATCTCCCCTGCCGGATCACGATCATGCAAGACAAAAACGGAGACTACTGGCTCTACACTCTCGATCTGGATATGATGA
>JALWNT010000002.1 GCA_027080995.1 Campylobacteraceae bacterium
TGGCCTCCTCGGAACGGATCTGCGCCTCCTCCGGGGTGGAGGGGGAGACCGTGAAGACTTTGGCCTGCAGGTCGTCGAGCATCGTATCGATCATCTGTTTCTGAGCCTGGGCGACACTCTGACGGTAAAGACGGATATCCCGGATGTCGGAGCGGGGAGTGTAATGTATTTTGCGCAGTACATCATAAAGACTCGTACCGTTGGGGACGACGATCTCCTGGGGTCCGCGGTGCTCTCCTTGGATCTTGATCCGCAGAGTCTGGGCGTAATGGCTGCCGAGAAAATCGAGAATCATCCCGTTGCGCACCCGGACACGATCGGCTTGGCTGAGAGGATACTCCCGGGTAATCTGTCTGGAACCTTTCCAGGTCGTGATGACAAAACGGTTGGCGGTAACCTTGGGGAGGATGTAACGCATCACATCCCGGACGGTACTGCGGCGTCCGACCAGCTCGAAATAGTAGGGACGGGTCACTTCCCCGTCGACCTGGATGTAAAACTTCAAGGGCGGAACCAGAATCACATCCCCGTTACGAAACTGAAAGAGATCAACGTTGCCGCTGACGAGAAATTGATAGAGATCGATCCGCTTGACTACGCGGTGATCCCGCAGGATCTGAATGTGGCGGAAACTCCCCTGCCCCGGGAGAATCCCACCGGCCTTGTCGAGAAACTGAAGCACGGAGTCGGTGGACATACCGCTGTAGAGTCCCACACTTTTGACCGCTCCCGAGACGAAGACTGAGATAGGCTGATACTGCTTGACATCGGCATAGACGTAAACATTGTCTTTAAAGACTTTGCGGACCGCCTCTTCGATTTTGGCTTTGATATCCCGATTGGGGACTCCGAGCAGATGCACCACTCCGACTTTCGGAATGAAGATATTGCCCTGCTTGTCCACCGGCAGATCACCTACGTAGTCGAAAGCCCCCCAGATTTTGACGGAGATGATGTCTCCGACATTGATGAGATAATCTGGATTATAGCGGTACTGCTGGGTATTTTTGAAATTCCCCTGAAAAAGCTGCTGGCCGAAAAAAAGCTTTCCCGGTGCCTGCATGGCACTCTGCTCGGCCGTATTCGGAGTTTTGGAGAGTTCAAGTTCCACCGCTTCGGCGGGCAGAATCCCCAAAAAAAGAAATGCCAACAGAAAAGTAAATAAACGCTTCACATACCCACCTTAAGAGAAGATCTTCGAAGTTATTGTCGGGAAGCGCATTGTTGCTGATAAGCGATCGCTTCGAGTGAATAGGGAGGAATGTCGCCCTGCGCCTGGCAAGGTGATTTCGGAGCCGGTGAATCGATAGCTGCACACCCATTTATTAGAAAAACCAGAATTAGCAAATAAAAACAATACTTAAGCATTTACTCGTTTTCTCCCTTGTTCAGAGAGTATATTATAGCATACCGACCGATTCGAAGAGGATGGGGAAAGCCTTTCTTCTCACCTCTTGTCCTGTCGATGCGACAACGAGAAGCCCCGATCTCAGCGACCGATACGCCCGACGGCGATGTTCTGGGCCGCCTGGACGATGGGGTAGGAAGTGGGACCGGAGGTCAAAAGCGGATGGGTGGCGACTTGGAGATTGAGCAGATCGAAAACAGTCATCCGCTTTTCGATGATGACGCCCAAAATGTTGATCATCTCTCCGACATCGATGCCTCCGATCACCTGCGCACCGATGACGATCCCACTGGTGGCCATAGCCACAAGGCGCACCGCCTGCTGATGGTTGTTTGGAAGTTTGGCCGGGTGTTTACCGTCGACGATGACGGTGGAGCTGACGGTGTTGATGCTCTGCTTGGCAGCATCCTCTTCAGTGATACCCGCCGAAGCGAAACAGGTGTCACCGATGACAGTGGAAAAGATATCGATGGTTCCGCTGAAATTTTTGACGAGATTGATCTTGTAGAGATTGGCCGCCGCTACCCGGGCTTCGGCGGTGGCGGTGGAGGCGAGCATGATCGGCACCGTCCGCTTGGTCAGAAAATGGCGTTTTTCGGCGCAGTCTCCGATCGCAAAGACGTCGGGCTGTGTCGTACGCATGTATTCGTCGACGTAGATCGTGTCGTATTGACGCATGCTCAGGCCGCTCCGGCGGGCGAGCTCGGTATTGGGGCGATAGCCTGTCGCCAAGATCACTCCGTCGACCGCCAAAGTCTCCCCTCCGTCGAGTTCGATGCCGGAAGCTTTGCCCGTTCCGTCGACGAGGATTTTTCTCGTGCGCCGGTTTTTGTGGAAGCGGACGCTTTCGTGCAGCATCTTCTCCTCCATGTAATCGGAGAGCTCCGGATCGAAAGCATGCTTGAGAAGACGGCTGCCTACCAGATGAACCCGTTTGCCGCTGTGGGCCAATTCTCCGGCGATCTCGACTCCGATGAAACCGGTGCCGATGACGGCGATCGTCTCCATCTTCTGCATCTTTTCGTGCATCTTGAGAATGTACTCCGGATCCTTGGGAACAAAGAAAACACCCTCGGCATCGACGTTGTCGATCGCAGGTTTGCGCGGAATCGATCCGGTGGCGAGAATAAGCTTTTCATAGCTGTACTCTTCCCCCTCGCTTCCTCGAAGGGTTTTGCTCCCAAAATCGATCGCCGTGATCTCGTCGTGGATCAGTTCGACTCCCATTTTCTGTGCCCGGGCACCGCAGGGAATCATATCGTCTTCGGGCGAATCGAGCATCGTCCCGAAGACGTAGGGGATGCCGCAGGGGACCAGCGACTTTTCCCCTTTTTTGACCACCGTCACCTTTTTGTCGGGATAGTACTGCCTGGAGGTCGCTGCGGCAACCATCCCCGCCGGACCTCCACCGACAATGAGGATATCCGTCCGTTTCATTTCGCCCCTCCGCTTCTGGATTTTCGGAAACGGCCGACAAGTACACCGTCTCTCTTTTCCACCGCTATTTCACCGTCGAAAGGCGGCTTGTGATCACGCAGAATATGGATCAGGTCGTCGAGGACCAGACCGTAGTGATTTCTCAGGGGAAAGGTGATGGAGGAGATATGGGAGCGGAGAAAACGGTCGGCCAACTTACGCAAGAGACAGGCATAAACCGTTTCGTTGGTGACGTACTGCAGATAGTACTCCCGCATCGACTCGATGTTGCCCAGCCATGCCCGCTTCTCGTCGGGACTGAGACGTTGGGCATTTTCGACCTTTCGCTGCAGCTCTTCGATCAGTTCCCGGGTCTTTCTCTCCCGCTCTTCGAGGAGCGTATCGATGTCGCCGCACTGCTCCCGTACTTTCTCTTCCAGTTCGGCACCCCGGTACGGAACGCTCCGGGGCTCTTTGATGTGCTGTTCTTCGTGCTCCGCGTCGAAATCGAGAGCTTCCGACAGTTCGAGTGCGGGACTGAGGAACGCGTATCGATCCGGTTGGGTGGTATCGAAAGAGACACCGTGTTGATTGACGATCGGCTTGGGGCCAACTTCATGAAGCTTCATTTTTTTCCTTATTACTTTTTTGCAAACCTTTTCCGCTCTCCGCCGGGGAAAGCGACACAGCCTCTTCCCTGTCGGAGGGGAGCCCCTCTGTTTGCGCCTCGTGCAGTTTGAGCAGAGCGTTTTTGAGTTCCTGTTCGCTCTTTTGCAGCTCCTCCAGAGCGGCCCGACGCGCCTTTTTTCCCTCTTCGGCGATGTGCAGGGAGTCGGAGAGGGTGGCGATCAGAGTGCGGTTGGCTTTTTTGATGCTTTCGATGTCGAAGACTCCCCGTTCCATCTGAGTGCGCACTTCGGCATTGGCCTGACGCAGGCTCTCGGCATTGGCTTCGAGCAGATCGTTGGTCAAATCGCCCGCTGCCCGAAGCGCTCCGGCGGCTTCACGACTTCGGAAGATCGTCACGGTCTGCGCCAGCTGGTTGCGCCAGAGCGGTACCGTATTGACCAGCGTCGAATCGATCTTGGCGATCAGGGACTTGTCATTCTCCTGAATCAACCGAATCGCCGGCAGCGCCTGCATCGCCACTTGACGCGAGAGGCGAAGATCGTGTATCCGACGCTCCAAATCGTCGCGGAAGCTTCGCAGTTCGCGCAACTCCTGCACCGCCAGCATTTCCCCGCTTTCGGCCTTGGCTTCGTACTCCGGCACTATCGTCTCCTCCAACTCCCGAAGCTTCCGTTCCCCCGCTTCGATGTAGAGCTCCAGTTGGCGGAAGTAGTCCAGATTGGCTTCGTAGAGTTTGTCCAGGGCTACCAGATCCGCCGTCAGCTGCGCCTTGTGTCGCTCCAGATCGGCGGCGATGACGTCGAGTTGGTTGCGCACCTCCTCGTAGCGCTGGATGAAGAGCGCCAGCGGCTGACTTTTTCCCAGCAGTTTTTCCCACCAGGAGAGTTTTTTGTTGGGATCAAGCGCGTCGATATCAAAGCCCCGAATCGCCGCGACCATCCGGTTGAGCGATTCCCCCGCTTCCGCTGTCTCTTTGTTTTTCACCCCTTCGATCATCCGGTTGGAGATTTCATCCAGCTTCGCCTGGGCTTCGGAACCGAAACGGATCACCGAGCTGCGATCTTTCGGGTCGAGACGCTCCATCGCCTCTTGGACTCTTTTTTCCTCCTCCGCTTCAAGAGAGATCGGCCGCTCCTTTTCCGAGAGTTCTGTGCTCTTTTCCATATCCCTCTCTTTTTTCAACTCCTCCATGTTTCTCCTTTGTTTGGTGGTTCGTTATTTGCTGTTCGTTGTTCGCGTTTCGTTTTTTCGATAATGGTGAACCTCCTCTCCCCCGATAACGAACAGCGAATGACGAATAACGAATGATCACTCTTTTATCTGCTCGCGTAACGCGTCGATCTGTACATCCAGATCGAAACGTTTGCTCTCGTTCAGACGGTGAAGTTCCCGATCGAAACGCTCCTGCACCTCCTCCAAAAGCCGCTGGAGTCTCCGACGGCTCTCATCATCCACCGTCTCCAGATCCAGATCGACGTATCGTTTGGTGACTTGCGCCACCCCTTCGATGTAGACGACGAGAAATTTCCTCGCCTTGCGAAGCTTGATCGGATCACGTTCGATCACGGCCAGAATTTCTTCTGCCTGCTCCAATGCGTGCTCGATCGACCGATGCAGCGTCAAATCGTGGATCTTTCGACTGTGGAGGCGGATCGTCTCCAGGGTATCACGCGCTTCGTCAAGACTCCGCAGCAAAAAGTCGGCATCCACCCCCTCCAGATCCGGAAGTTTGTCCCGACGCGGATCGACACCGTAATAGAGCACGACCCCCGTCCCGCCGACGATCGCGGCAAAGAGCGAAGCTCCGATGGAGGCATGACCCGCAAAATACCCGAGAAGAAAAACCGTCGCCGCCAACAGCAACGCACCCACGATTTTCCAAGGGATACGGGGAGCCCGGGCCACCTCGGCCTCCTCATAATCAAGGCGCTGCCGGATGCCGTGACTAACCGCGGCCGCCGCCCCGCCCCAAAGCAGGAAAGCGGCCAGCTTCAACAAAAAAAGCCGCACATTTCCGCCGATCAGCGAAACCATCAATGAAAAAAGCAGCGGCAACATTAGAATATAAAGCAACAGCGCTCCCGTACGCCGCTGCCATCTCCTCCCCAGTTGAACGATGGTCGTAGACATTCCGATCCTCAGAAACTCACGACGATCGCCCAGCCGAGCGCGTAGAGAATAAAAAGAAAACCGAGCACCTTTGTATAGGCCATTCCTCCTCCTTCATCCGCCTTTGAAGACAATCTTAGCACAATGTTTTCAACTGAATCCCAAAACAATGAAATAGCGACCGAATTTTGCCAAAGAGACAATCAGGAGAAACTTGCGCCAATCGTAGTGCATCGCTCCGGCGATGAAGGTCAAAGGATCGCCGATGATCGGCACCCAGCTGAGCCAGAGACTCCAGCCGCCCCACCGATCGAAAAAGACTTCACTGCGGACCAACCCCTTTGCCGAGATCCGTCCATGATCCAAAAGCCAATCAACCCCTTTGCGTCCGATCCAGTAGTTGAGCGCGGAGCCCAGGGTGTTGCCGCTGCCCGCGGCCAGCAAAAGCCCCCAGGGATCCGCTCCGCTTTGCAGGGCATAGTAAAGGGTCGCTTCGCTGGAGAGCGGCAGCAGCGTCGCGGCGGCGAAGGCTACGGCGAAAAGTGTCAAATAGATCAATGCAGCGGAGACTTTTTGAGGCAGCGGGCCGTCACCTTGACCCGGGCATCACTGAGCTCGAAAGACTCCCCCTCCTCCAAATTCTCCAAAGAGATCCGGCGACCGTCGCGGCTGATCTGCACCCACCCCTCACGGCTGTGCAGACGGGGATCGAGACGCCTCATCTGCTCCTGCAATCCCGTCAATCGGCTCTCTTTGCGCTCGAAAAGGCGGCCGATACTCTCCTGTGTGCGGGCCTGCAACGGAGTGAGCTCTTCGCTGAAACGGCTCAAGCGGTAGCGCATCGCATCCAAGAGCTCGCGACGCTGCCGATCGAAGCTCTCGGCGATGCGTTGCAGACGGTTGAGCACCGACGCACGACGCAGAGCCTCCTCCTCCCGGCGAAGCGTCTCTTCCTTACGACGTAGGATCTCTCTCACCCTCCGTCTGATCCTCTCCTCCATCTCGTCGAGACTCCAAAGCAGTTCGTTGCGATCGGGCAAGACCATCTCCATCGCGGCGCTGGGGGTCGGCGCCCGCAGGTCCGCTACAAAGTCGGAGATCAACGTATCCACCTCATGCCCCACGGCACTGACAATCGGTGTATGGGCGGCGTGAATGGCGTCGGCGACGATCTCTTCGTTGAAAGCCCAAAGATCCTCGACACTTCCGCCGCCGCGCCCCGTAACGATCAGATCGACTCCAAGCCGATCGGCTACGGCGATGCCCCGGGCGATCTCCTGCGCCGCCGTCTCGCCTTGAACCAGAACGTCGATCACCCTGATCTCCGCCAACGGCCACCGCTTGGCCGCCACTTTGAGCATATCCTGCAGCGCCGCACCTCCCGCGGCGGTCACCAGCGCAATCTTGCGGGGGTATTTCGGCAAACTCTTTTTGCGTTCCGCCGCGAAGTATCCCTTGGCTTCCAGCTTCTTTTTGAGCTGCTCGAAAGCCAAAGCCAACGCTCCGCGCCCGTAGGGTTCGATATGCACGGCGATGAACTGATACTCCCCTCGGGGCGTATAGACGCCGATGGAGCCCTCCAGCACGATGTGCTCCCCTTTTTCCAGACGAAACTTCAGACGCGCGGCGTTGGAGCGCCACATCACGCAGCGCAGAGTGCTGCGCTCGTCCTTGACGGAAAAGTAGATATGCCCGCTGCTGTGGTAGGTCACCGAAGCGATCTCCCCCTCGAGGCGGATATGCAAAAAAGTCGCTTCCAGAAGGGATTTGATCTTTTCGTTGAGAGAAGAGACTGTCATCAGTTGCAAGGAAAATTCCTTGCAACTGATGAAATGATGAATGATGAATGATGAATGATGAATGATTTAGGGGCGTCGCTCTGCGCCACAGGCGCACACTCTTCATACTTCACTCTTCACCTCTCATTTACCCACTTTTTCCGCGACAAAAAGCGTACTGATCCCCATTGAAAAAGGTTTGACGTATCGCATCTCGAAGCCGCTCTCCTCCAGCTCTTCGATCAGCTTTTCGCCGGTGAGAAACTCTTCGATGGAGTCGGGCAGATAGCGGTAAGCGGCGTAGTTTTTACTCACCAGACCGCCGACGGCGGGGAGGATCTTTTTCATGTAGAAATCGACCAGCGGAGCGGTGAGTCCGCGCTTCTCCTGCTTGGTAAACTCCAGGATCACGACCATCCCTCCCGGCTTGAGAGCACGGTAGAATTCCCGAAGCGCCTCCTTGCGGTCCACCACATTGCGGATACCGTAGCTGATCGAGATGATTTCGGTGCTCTCATCCTCGAGAGGAAGCTCCTGCGCCTTCCCCTCGATGAAGTCGGCGAAGTCGACCTTTTTTCGTGCGACCTCCAGCATTCCCGTCGAGGGATCGATGCCGACGAAGTTGGCGACCTCGATCCCTTTTTTGGCAGCCCGGTCCCTCCAGTGCAGAAGCAGATCTCCCGTCCCGGTGGCGACGTCGGCGATACGCTCGATGCGCCGCTTTCTTAAAAGTTCGTAGGCTTTGTCACACCCTTTTTTGCGCCACTGCACATCGATCCCGAAACTCAAAACCCGGTTGGCCAGATCGTAGGTCCCGGCGATCTCGTCGAACATTCCGACGATCTTTTCCTGCTTCTCCTTGCTATCCAAAACGACTCCAGATCAGGAGATCCGCTCCCAGTGACCCGGTATGCAGATACTCCAGTTTTTGATCGACATTATAGGATAAGGGATGAGTGCTGAGCTTAGGCGTCTGATACAGAAGCATCCAATCGATGCGATCTTCCAGTGCCCGCAGCATCCCCTCCCCTCCTTCGACCAGGAGGAAAGAGGG
>JALWNT010000003.1 GCA_027080995.1 Campylobacteraceae bacterium
CTCTCGCTCTCGGGCCCGGACTTGGAGCGCCAGTGGTTGACAAAGAGTCTCAACGGAGGATCGGAAGGAAGCACCGCTTCGAGGATGCTGCGGTAGCGACCGTAGGGGGTGATGCGCAGATCCCGGCGCTGCTCGAGGCGCTTTCTAGAGAGCAGCGCTACGTGCACGGGAGTCTGCCGATCGCGGGTGATGTAGCGGTAGGGGTAGGAGCAGCCGACCTCTTTCAGCCGCGTTTGCAGCCGGGCGAGCACCCGATCGCTCTCCACCTCCTGCAGGGCCAAGATGTCGGCGTCGAGATCGCAGATCACCTCCGCCAGATGGTTGAGTTTTTTCTCCAGTGTCCGTTTGTTCCAGCCGTGTCGGCCGGGGATGTACTCTTCGTACTCCGTCCCCTGACGTTGCAGATCAAAAAGATTTTCGACGTTCCAACTGGCGATTTTGAGGCTCTGAGCCCCCACTAAAAGAGAAAAGAGAAGAAAAAGAAGTACGCTTCGCATTCCGGAGATTTTCCGTAAAAAACCCGACGATCAGAGACCGTAGAGACGGCGAAAAAGCGCCATTCCCAGTATCGTCGCGGCGAGGCAGAGGATCGCGTTGAGCGAAATGTTGGCGACGGCTTTGGCGTAGAGATTCTCCTGGAGCATCACGACCGTCTCCAGAGAAAAGGTGGAGAAGGTGGTCAAAGCTCCCAGCATCCCGGTCACCAGCAGCGCCTTTTGGTGCGGGGCGACCGTCTGCTCGAAATAGAGAAAGAGAAAACCGATGATGAAACTCCCCAGCACATTGACGGTGAGCGTCCCGTAGGGAAAAGCTCCGCCCAGCAGTTTCTGCACCCAGGTACTGATCAAAAAACGTCCCGTCGCGCCGATGGCGCCTCCCGCTGCAACGGCGAGTACGATCGAAAAGCCCATTGCCTTGCCTTAAAGGTTCGAAGCGCTTTTGTAGCGCAGCACTTCGACATCGGCGAGAGTTACCAGCCCTTCCCCGATCATTCCGTCGTATTTTTTCAGAAAACCGAGGACCTTCTCTTCGTCGTCGATGATCTCCAGCACGATGGGCAGTTTTTGCGAAAGGCTCCAAATCTCGAAGGTATGCAGCTCCGTATGCGCCCCGATCCCCGCGGCGGCTTTGTAGAGTGTCGCTCCGGCGAGCCCCTCTTCTTGGATTTTGCCCATCAGACTCTGCCAAAGCGGCTTACCCTCGTGGGTGTCGGAATTGTCAAGATAGATCCGCATCACTTTTTTGCGGCCGAGATAACGTTTCATTGCGTCTCCTTTCGCACCATAGACAAAATCCGGAGACTCATCGCCAAGAAGCGCGTCACTTCTCTTCGAAGATCACCAGATCGTAGCGGCTCTTTTTGACCACGGCTTTCCCTGCGGGGACGACTCCGTGGCGGTTGACTTTGCTGAGCTCCTCTTTGAGATAGTCGATCTCCTGCTCCATCTTCTCCATCTGTTCTTTGAGGCGCAAGATGACATCGACCCCGGCCAGATTGACCCCCATATCCCGGGTCAGACGCAAGATCATCTTCATCCGATCGATGTCGCGCTGGCTGTACAGACGCATCCGCCCCTGGGTGCGGGCCGGCTCGATCAATCCGTCCCGCTCGTATTGCCGTAGAGTCTGGGGGTGGATTTTGAGCATATTGGCCACTACGCTGATCAGATAGACCGGTTCGTCATAACTGTGCATCGGGTACCTCCTTCCTTTCTCTTAGGCTTCGGGGAGCTTCTCTTCGCAGAGTTTGCGCAGATCCTCGGGCAGAGAATCGACATCGGGCAGCACGACGTTGGCGATCAGATAGAGATCGCCCTTCGTTCCCGTTTTCCGATCAGGGAATCCTTTGCCTT
>JALWNT010000004.1 GCA_027080995.1 Campylobacteraceae bacterium
TCGCCGGCAAACGGACCGCCGCGACGATGAAACAGGTGGGGCTCAACGTCGCCAGCGACGCGCTGATGTCGGCGGCCTATATCGGAAATAGAGGGGGATTCCTCCTCATCGCCGCCGACGATCCGGGATTCCACTCCTCCCAGACGGAGCAGGACAGCCGGGTCTTCGCCAAATTCGCCCGGATCCCGGTGCTGGATCCCGCCACACCCCAGGATGCTTACGATATGACCCGCTACGGCGTGGAACTCTCCGAACGTTTCGAGACGCCGGTGATGCTGCGCCCCGTGATGCGGGTCTGCCACGCCCGGGAGATCATCGAGATGGAAGATACCACGGATTTCCATCCCAAAGAGGGGAAATTTGTCCGCAACATCTCCCGCTGGGCGGCGGTCCCCAGAGACGGCCGCCTGAAGCAGGGCTACGAAGCCCTCGATCGCATCGAAGCCATCGCCGCGTATAACTGGGAGCACCATCTCAAGCCCCGCTTCGATGCCCTGGAGGGCAAAAGCGATCTGCTGATCCTCGCTTCCGGGACCGGATACGCCTTTACCCGGGAGACGATGGAGGAGCTGGGAGTCGAGGCCGACCTCGTCAAAGTCGAAATGCCCTATCCCCTGCCGGTGGAGGAGATTCGTAAACGTTTCGATGCCTACGAGAAGATTCTGGTGGTCGAAGAGCCCTATCCCTGCATCGAAGAGCAGGTGATGGACCCGGCCAAGGTCCACGGACGTCTCGATAAGACGATGAACCGCATCGACGAGATGAAAAAGGAGCATATCCTCGAAGCTTTCAAGAAACTGGGGCTCTACGAAGGGGAGAACATCTACGCCCCCAAACTCACGTTCAGCATCGACGTGCCTCCCAGACCGCCGGCGCTCTGCCCGGGATGCCCCCACCGGGATATCTACTACGCCATCATGAAGGTCTTCAAAAAGAACAAATCGATCTACCCCTCCGACATCGGCTGCTACACCCTGGCCCTGGCGCAGGGGGCGATCGATACGATCCTCTGTATGGGCGCCAGTGTCTCGATGGCCAGCGGCCTGAGCCTCGCCGATCCGAGCAAGACGGTGGTGGCCACCATCGGGGACGGCACCTTCTTTCACTCCGGTATCCCGCCGCTGATCAACGCCGTCTATCAGGGGCACCGCTTCATCCTCGTGATCCTGGACAACTCCACCATCGCGATGACGGGGCGGCAGGTGACGCCCGAGCGCTTCAACCAGACCCTCGATATCGGCCGGATCGTCGAAGGGATGGGGATCAAGTGTTACGAGCACACCTACTCCCACGAGATGCACAAAAACATCGACTTTTTCAAAGGGATCAAGAAGATCTTCGAGTCGGAGGAGCATCAGGGGCCCCTGGTCGTGCGGGTGCGGCAGTTTTGTATCCTGGACAATGAACGAAAGGACGACTGGATCCCCGGCGAATACGCCGTGGTCGATCCCGAGCTCTGCGTTGCCTGCGATCAGTGCACCACCGTCTACAAATGCCCGCCTATGGCCTACAACGCCGAAGGGAAGATCGAGATCGACCCCTTCCTCTGTGCAGGCTGCGGGGGGTGTCTGGAGATCGTCTGCCCGACCGATGCGTTCAAGCTGGATGAAGCAAAGAGTGGAGGAAAACAATGAGTCGCAAGCACGGCCCTTCGGCGCAGTCGCAAGTCGCAAGTCGCAAGTCGCAAGAAAAGAATCGTTGGTCATTGGTTATTGGTCATTGGGGGCAGGGCTTTGGCCCTGCATACGGGACTGAAATCCCGCCTCCAATAAAAAGCGTTGCAGAGCAACGTCTACCGAAACCATTCACCATTCACCATTCCTCCCGAAGCGAGGTTGT
>JALWNT010000005.1:0-764 GCA_027080995.1 Campylobacteraceae bacterium
CGATGATGCTCAGCAGCGTCGTCTTGCCGCTGCCGCTGATCCCTTTGAGGATGACACACTCCCCCTCCTCCACCGTCAGATCGATGTTTTTGAGCGCGTGGAAACGCTCCTCCCCGCTGTCGAAATGACGATTCAAATTGTGGATTTCAATGATCGGTTTCATCGGAGAACTCCGAATGTTGAAGTGGGTAGATCTCTTGGAGAGACCAGTAACCGATAATTGATGGAGAATTGAGAATTGAGAATTGAGAATTTTGGGGCGTTGCACTGCAACGCGGTTTTATGGAGGCGGGACTTCAGTCCCGTATGCAGGGCTAAAGCCCTGCCCCCAATAACTCTTTGGGTGAATGGTGAATGGTGAATGGTGAATGGTTTCGGTTTGCGTTGCTTGGCAACGCTTCCCCTCTTAGCACTTAGCACATAACACGTAACACGAATCAAACGACAAACGACAAACGACAAACGACGAAAAATCGCCAAACGTGCCCCCAATACACCAATACACCAATATACCAATAACCCGACACCGGTCGTCATAACATCGCCTCCTTCGGATCGGTGACGGCGATTTTCCAGACGGGGAGCAGCACCGCGGCGATGAAGCTGACGCCGTAGAGGAGGAAGATCGAGCTCAGGACCGAAAAATCGAGCACCGGCACCAAACGGGGAGCGGAAGCCAGATTGCCCGCTCCCAGGAAAATCTGGCGCAGCAGCGGAGCCCCCAGGGCGAAGACATAGAAATAGGCCGCGACACTTCCTAAGAT
>JALWNT010000005.1:774-1837 GCA_027080995.1 Campylobacteraceae bacterium
TCCTAAGATAAAGCTACTGACGACAACGGCGAGAGTCTCGTAGAGTTTGAGACTCAAAACATCCCGGATACTCCAGCCCAGCGCCCTTAGAATCCCGATGCTGCGTTTCTCCTGGGAGAAGACCTGGCTGGCCCGTTGATAAAGAATCAGGACAAAAGCCAGCAGCACGATCAAAAAGAGCACCAGGAAAAATCCCCCTTTGTAGTTGAAAATCCGATCGTAGGCGGCGCGGGTCTCTTTCTTGGAGATGACCCGCAGATCGTAATGCATCGCGGAGACTTTGCTCTCGACATTGCTCCACTCGTCGTCGTTAGGGACGTTGAAGGTCACATCGGTGGCCTCCTCCGGCGAGAGCCCCAGGATCTTTCGCGCCGTTTCGATGGGGACGATCACCATATCGTCGGCGACGAGAGAGCTGTCACGCGGTAGGACTTTGAAGAGTTTGAGTTTGACGAACGCGCCCTTTGGAGTGAGAAAATTGTAGCCGTGGGGATAGAAATGCGTGCGCATCCAGCGGGCCACCCCCTGCCCTACGATCATTTCCTCTCCCGAGAGGAAACGGCGCAGATCCGTCCCCTCGACCAGTTTCGAGAGCGCACGGTGGCTTTGATCCTCCAAAAAATCGATCCCGACGATCAGAAAGGATTTGCCCTTGGGTTCGGTGTAATACCGCCCCCAGACCCGGGAAGCCACCCGATCTACCCCGTGGAGCTGGGCGATCTCGTCGGCCCAATCCAGAGGAACCGGCAGCAGATGATCCCCGCGGACTCTCTGCACGACAAAGTCGGGTTCGCTGACCAGGGCGCTACGCAAAGAGTGCTGCAGCGACGAAGAGATGAAAAGCGTCGAAGCGAGCAGGAAAATCAACACGACCGAGAGTCCTACCACCGTCAGATGCTTGCGCCGCTCGGCAAAAAGACTCAACGCCAGAAAATGAAAAAAGGGATTATTTCCCATAAAGGTCTCCGTAGACGAAATCGAGCCGATCGGTCGGCAGCAGCTCGGGATAGGCCGGATCGAGCGACGCTTCGAAACGCCGCTCCCTAGGCTCGAACCACTGCAC
>JALWNT010000006.1 GCA_027080995.1 Campylobacteraceae bacterium
AGGATCGGCATTTTCATAATCGAAGGGGTTTGGAAGTTTTTCTCGAAATTTTGAAAGAGTTGATCCATTTGTTGCTGCATCGCACGCATCTGCTGCATCTGCATTTGGAAGATCCGCTCCATATCGGCGAAAGGATCACCTTGTGTATTTACGCTGAGTGCGGGAGCGGCAGAGGCGATTGCAGCTCCTGCAAGAAGACTGCTGACGATTTTACTGATAGATTTCATGATCTCTCCTTTAGTTGATCTCAGTATTCATACATGAATTATATGGACTCAAGTTTAACCTTTTTTAAACAAATCCTAAGTTTTCCGAAAGCTAGCTCTGTCGACGGGGAATTTCCTTAGAAAACTTGATCGAAATCAAGAAGACTTCAAACTCCCCGCTCTATAATGCGCTATCTTTTTAAATAGGAGTGATTATGTCAGATATAACCAAAGAACCCATCGAAGTACCCGGAGCGACTGTTCCTTTCTTCACCTACAAAGAGGGTGAGACTCAAGTCTACGAATTTGATACTTCCAAGTGCGGTCCCCCGGAGCCGATGGTCAACGCGATGGCCGGCCTCAAACTGATCGACGGACCCGACAAGCGTCTGGTGATGATCAACCACAAGAAGCCGATGGGGCTTTTGGACAAGATCGGCGAGAATTTCGCCCTGCTCGAAGAGGAAAAGCTTCCCGACGGACGGGTCAAGCTGGTCTTCGGCTACAAGCCGGGCGCCAGTGAAAAGGCGAATCTCGACGACGCCAGCTGCGCGGGCTGAGGCCGATGTTTTCCGTCTCCAAGGATTACGCTCCCCCGTTTGGGATGATCGCCCCGTTTTTCGTGATCGGTTCGATCTTCTTTTTCCTGGGGACGCTCTTTCTGCTTATGCTCGATCCCTCCAGGGGCCATTTCGACCCCTTGATCGCGGGATGGGTCCACTGGTTTCTTCTCGGCTTTGTCATGATGATCATCTTCGGGGCGATGGCGCAGCTGATTCCCGTCGTCGTGGAGGTCGGCCACCATTCGGTCGATCTCTACTACGTGATCTGGCCGCTGCTGCTTGTCGGGACGCTGGCGATGGTCGCGGGCTTCTGGGCTTGGCCGGCGGTGCTTCCCTACGGCGGGCTGCTGGTGCTGACGGCGATGCTGATCTACCTCTACGATACCCTGATGACCCTGCGCAAGGTCCAAAACGTCACACTGACGGTCAAGACGGCCGTCGCCGCGAACCTCTTTTTGACGACAGGCATCGTCGTGGGCTTCGTGATGACCCTGGCGATCGGAGCGGGCGTGGATGTGGATATCTCCTGGTGGCTGGGGACGCACGCGGTGCTTGTCCTGGGCGGCTACGTCGTCTTGACTATTATGGGGCTTTCTCTGATCCTGCTGCCGATGTTCGGCCTGGCGCACGGTTTCGACGAACGCCCCGTCGAGCGGGCATTCAATCTGATGCTCGGCGGTGTGCTGCTGCATCTCTTTTCGACGCTGATCGGCTTCGATTTCGGACGTTTCGCCGCCATCTTCGTCATGATCGCGGCCATCGGTCTCTATCTCTGGCAAGTCTATCTGATCTACAACGTTCGTGCCAGGAAGGAGAACGACATCTGGGCCCGGTCGATGTTTTTCGGCTACGGATCGCTGGTCGTCGCCGTTTTGCTGGCAATCCCCGCGGCGATTTTCGGCTCAGAAAAGTTGATCCTCGCTTCGGGATGGTTTCTGATCCTGGGCTTCGTGACCTTTCTGATCACGGGCCATCTTTACAAGATCATCCCCTTTCTGGTCTGGTTCGAGCGCTACAGCCCGCTGGTGGGCAAGCAGCGGGTTCCGATGCTCCAGGAGATGTACCCCAAAGGGATGGCGGATATGGAGTTCGCTTTCAGCGCGACGGGAGTCGTCGTGGCGGGATTGGGTATACTTTTCGGACTTCGTGATCTCTATTACGGAGGCGTGATTCTGCTGATCGTCGGAGCCGGCTTCCTGCTTGCGAGTGTGAAGTGGATGCTCTCTTTCGGAAAAACAGAAACCGAATAGTTTCACCATGCGTTGCCCGGTAACGCCATTAACCGATAACAGCAAAAGACGAAAGACGAATAACGAACAACGAATCACACACGGGGTGTGAAATAAGGAACGAAAATGTGCGACATAACGAAAGAACAGGTTTACGATGCGATCAGCAACGTCATCGACCCCGAAGTGGGTTTCAATCTTGTCGAGATGGGCTTGATCTACGATGCGATCATCGACGACGTGTGCAACGTCAAAGTGGTGATGACCCTCTCGACCCGCGGTTGCCCCCTGCATCAGATGCTCACGCAGTGGGTCAAGGATGCGGTGGAGACGCGGGTCCCCGGCGTCAAAAACGTCGAGGTCGAAGTGGTCTGGGAACCGGAGTGGAACATTTCGATGGCCGACGACAACGTCAAAAAAGCTCTCGGAGCGCTCTGAATACTTTCATGCGTGATGATTATGAGCGCAAAAGATGAAAAAATTTCTGATACCCTCATCCCGATTTGAGAAGGGATGGGTATTGTACTCTTTAGCTTCTAAAAAATACTTCCCATCTTTGGCAAACTCTTTTCCCGACAATAAGATCCCCAAACAAAAAAAAATGAATCAACCGAATAAAGAAATTTACAAAAAATTAAAATCAATAGAAAGAACCTACGGCATGCTATTACTGACAATGCCGCAATTCAAATGAACGGAGACAAACGACGATGAAAAAGATATTGAGAGAGATTTATGGAGCGGGAATTCTTTTTTTCTACTACTTCAAGTGGCTGATGTTGATAGGTTATCCGACACTGGTCTACGGCTTGGACTACCCCCGCTGGTGGGTGATGGATCTGCTCTGGCTCTACTGCCTAGCTCTGGTGATCAAGGATTTCATCTGGAAATTCATCCTCAAGCGCAGCTACTGCGAAGAGGGAAACTGCAGCCGGGAGTCGAAGCGCTGAAACGTGCTAGAAATTGACAAGAGATTCAAAAAATGCAATAATCTTAAAAAAAGGAAAGGAGTGAATAAAATGAAGAAAACTTTTATTTACAGTATGGTGGCATTGATGGCATTGGGAGTGACGGCAAATGCGGGAGTTTCGGTAAAAGGGGCAGTTACATCCTACGAGGTAGGACAAGAAAGAGACTCTCAGACGCTTGACCTCTCTCGAGCCAAAGCGATGGAAAAAAGACTGCCGCTGGAGATGCTTGATTATCCGATGGTAAACAAAGCATTGATCGGGACTGGAGACAGCGCTCCGACAAAAAGAGCTGCCGCCGAGAAGGGAGCCGTAGGATCGGGTTCGGCGACGTTGAGCAAAACAATTCCTTTGACTCAGATCGAGTCGGAGCCGGAGGTGGCACCCGACGAGTACGGAAATCCTGTCAACGGCATTAACCTTCCCTATACCACATCGCGGGTGGATATGTACCGGAGCGCTTTTTCAAGAAAATATCCTTATCGGGCAGCGGGTCAGCTCTTTTTCAAAGAGGGAGATGATAGCTATGTCTGTTCGGCTGCATTGATCAAAAGAGGATTACTGGTGACGGCGGCTCACTGTGTCGCAAACTATGGGAAGCAGCAATTTTACAGCGGCTGGCGATTTGTTCCGGCTCGCAAAGGCGGGAGTGCTCCTTACGGCATATGGGATGCACAAGATGCCTATATCATGACCAAGTATTATAAAGGCACTTCCGACGAATGCATCAGCGGTGTAGTCTGTAAGGATGATGTGGCGGTGATCGTGCTTGAGCCCCAAGACGGCAAGTATCCCGGTGATACGGTAGGATGGTTTGGTTATGGCTGGAATGGTTACGGCTACATAAAAAGGAGGGTGACTCAAATCACGCAGCTTGGATATCCTGTGTCTCATGATAAAGGGCGGTTGATGCAGAGAAATGACTCGGTGGGGATTAGAGGAAACTCGAATTACAAATTCAATACGTTGATCGGTTCCAGAATGACGGGTGGAAGCAGCGGCGGTCCGTGGGTAGTCAATTTCGGTCAGCGAGCACGATTGAGCGGGACGACGTTCGGACATGCGGCACGTTCTAATATCATTGTCGGTGTGACAAGCTGGGGGTACATAGATTCGAAATACAAGATTCAGGGGGCTAGTCCTTTTACAAAAGGCAATATTGGGACTCTTGTAAGGGAAGCCTGCAAAAAATATCCCGACGCATGCAGAAAATAGAAAAACGGAGTATTCTCTAAATGAAAAAGTGGCAAGCGGCAGGGGTCGCAATGCTGGGAATAATGACCGGATGTACGATGGCGGATAAAAACGTTACACAAGGGAGCACCTCTGGGAAAGGAAAAGACGTCGATCTTGGTCAGTTTGATCGGGCGAAACCGATGGAAAAGAGAATCGATGCAAAGAAACTTCCGCCTTTTAAACCTGCCAAAGCGCAGGAGGGAGAAGGTGAAATCGGCGGAGTTGGATCGGAAGGGGATACAGGAAAATAATCCTCCTGATCTCTCCTGTAGAAAATGAGCGTTTCCATGGGAGGACTTTGTCGCTCACTGGCAAAAGCGCCACATCGATGTGAAAGAAACATTGGGATTGGCGCAACAAAATCTACTCTCTTTCTTTCTTCCAAAATATTTTTTGTTTAGCCTGGATTTTGTAGCGAAATCATAACTGATATGCCGATCATCGATGCGGATGGTATGAAGTTTACTGCAAATTTTGGGTTTAATCCCCTTTTGGCTACAATCTTCCGGAAATGAAAAATTGTGCAGCAGAGAAAGGCAGGAGGTAGAAAGATGGCTTTGTTCAAACTGTTCGGCGGCGGTGAGGAGGATCGGGAGGCGAAGATCTTTTTCGGTTCGACCGAGGAGAAGCGCGAAACGCTGATCGAACGCAAAAGCCCTTACGACGGCAAGGTGGTGAGCCGCTATCCCGTCTGCTCGGCGGAGGATGCGAAGCGGGCGCTGGAGGTAGCCAAAATCGCGGCCAAAGCGGCGGCTAAAGCTCCGTTGCATCAGCGGATCGCTTGGCTCGAAGATGTCGCGGCAAAGATTCGGGAAAACGAAGAGGATTTCGCCCGCCTCATCGTCGACGAAATCGCCAAACCGATCCGCTTCGCCCGGATCGAGGTGCAGCGCTGTGCCGAGACGCTGGAACTGACAGCCAAAGAGCTGGTGCGCTTCGGAGGAGAGACGATCCCTACGGATGCGACCTCCAGCGGGCGGGAGGCGATGGCCTACTGGCGGCGGGTGCCCGTCGGGGTGGCGGTCTGCATCACTCCTTTCAATTTCCCGCTCAATCTCATCGCCCACAAGATCGGTCCGGCGCTGGGTGCGGGCAATGCCGTCGTCCTCAAGCCGACTCCCGAAGCGCCGTTGACCGCTTACAAGCTGGCCAAACTCTTCGTCGAATCCGAGCATGCCGTTCCTGACGCCCTGAGCCTGGTCTACGGCGACGCGGAGGTGGGCTCGGCGCTGGTGCGCAGCCCGATCCCCCGGGCGGTCAGTTTCACCGGCTCCGTTCCCGTCGGCAAGATCATCACCTCCGAAGCCGGGATCAAAAAGGTCTCTCTGGAGCTCGGCGGCAACGCCGCAACCTACGTCGACCGCGACGCTTCGCTCGCCGAAGCGGCGGCCAAATGCGCCTTCGGCTCCTTCTACAACAGCGGGCAAGTCTGCATCTCCCTGCAGCGTATCTACGTCCACGAAGATGTTTACGAAGCGTTCGCCGAATTGATGGCCAAGGAGACCAAGCTTCTCAAAGTCGGCTCTCCTTACGAGGAGGAGACCTTCATGGGGCCTCTGATCGACGAAGACGCCCGGCATCGGGCCAAGAGCTGGGTCGCCAGTGCCCGGGACGAAGGGGCCACGATCCTCGTCGGCGGCGAGGAGGTCGAGGGAATCTTCCCGCCCACGGTGGTCACCAACGTCACCGACGAGATGAAAATCGTCTGCGAAGAGGTCTTCGCCCCCATCGTTTCATTGGTAAGCGTCCCCGATATGGAGACGGCACTGGAGAAGATCAATGCGTCTCCTTACGGCCTGCAGTATTCGATCTTCACCGATTCGCTTGCTGCGGCGCGGCGTTTCATCGATGCGTCGGAGTCGGGCGGCGTGGTCGTCAACGATATCCCCACCGTTCGCTTCGACGTTCAACCCTACGGGGGAGTGAAGCTCTCGGGCGTCGGGCGCGAAGGCCCGCGTTTCGCGCTGGAAGAGTTCAGCGAGATTCAGTCGATCGTCATCTTCTAAGCCGAAAGGAGCATCGATGGAGTATATGTTCGCCCCCGGTTTTTTCGGGACTAAGGCCCCCTTTTTTATGGATTTGATGACCCTGATCGTCGCCTTTTTGCCGCTGCTGGTCTATTTCGGGATCCTCTTCGCCCGACAGGGGCACTACGATTTGCACCGTTGGTATCAATGGGGACTCTTTTTCTTTTCGCTGATCGTCGTGGGATGGTTCGAGTACGGCGTACGCGTCGGCGGAGGCTTCAGCGCTTACGTCGAGGGGAATCACTGGCCCCGGCTGCTGCTTTTCGCTTTCCTCGTCCTGCACATCGTCATCGCTTTTTTTACGCTGCTTTGGTGGAGCCGCACGCTCATCAAAGCCGACTGGAATTTCCGTCATCGCCATCTCCCCGGCGGCTTTACCCTGCGCCACATCCGCGCCGGCACGCTGAGTGCCGTCGGAATTTTTCTCACGGCGCTCAGCGGCGTCTGGGTCTATCTGATGCTCTTCGTCTTTTGAGCCGATGAAAAAAGTCGCAATCTCCGCCTGTCTACTGGGCGAACGTTGCCGATATGACGGCACCGACAACCGCGATTCTAAACTCCTAAGCAAGCTCGAAGGCTGCGAGTTGATCCCCTTTTGCCCCGAAGACCACTGTTTCGGCACCCCCCGCCCGACGATGGACCTCATCCAAACGGAGCAGGGGGCCAAAGCGATCTCCAACCTCACCGGTGCCGACTTGAGCCCCTGCGTGGAACGCTATGCCCGGGATTTCTTCGACAAGCATCCGCAGGTCGATCTCTTCATCGGCAAAGACCGCAGCCCCAGCTGCGGGGTATGCAGCGCCCGCCTTTACGATCGGGAAAAGTCGCTGTTGAGCCGGGAGGCAGCGGGATTGATGGCGGCCGAAGCGCTCAGACGGGGGATCGAGTGCTGGGATGCCGAATCCTTTCTCGACGCCCATCCCTCCCCTCCGATCACGGGCAGTTGAGGAGGAGGGATGCCCGAGACGATCCTCGAAGCGCGTTCGCTCGCGCACGCTTTTGATTATCCGCTCTACCGCGACGTCTCCTTGACGATGGAGGCGGGAGATACGGTGGCGGTGATGGGACGCAGCGGAAGTGGCAAATCGACGCTGCTGCACAGCCTCGCCGGCCTCATCGAACCGCTGGAGGGCGAAGTGAAACTCTTCGGGCAGCCGCTCTACCGTCTCAAAGAGGAGGAGAAGGAGTGCCTGCGGCGCTACCGCACGGGGATCGTCTTTCAGTCGCATTATCTCTTCAAAGGCTTGACGGGGCGTGAAAACATCGAGGTTGCGGCGATGCTGGCGGGTAGGGAAGTGAACGAAGAACTGCTCGAGCGTCTGGAGATCGCACGCGTCGTCGATCAGAAAGTGAGCCAGCTGTCGGGAGGGCAGCAGCAGCGTGTCTCTCTCGCCCGGGTCTTGAGCAAAGAACCGGAAATCATTTTTGCGGATGAGCCGACGGGCAATTTGGATGATGAAACGGCGGAAGCGGTTATGACTGTTTTGTTAGAATACATTCACCGACACTCGGCCGCCCTTTTTATGGTGACACATGATCGGCAGATCGCGAAATATTGTGCGAAAATTTATGAATTGCGGAGTGATCGTCTGCTACCCGTTTCCGAAGGCCATGGAACGAAGGAGACGGAGTTTTATGTAGATCGGGAGTGGTAAATGCGTAAAATTTTTCGGTATCTGGTAGTGGTTGCTGTTTTGGCCTTTTCTGGATGTGGAATGCATCTGCCTCTCTTCGAGAGCGACGTGAGCCTCAAACTCGCCCAAATCGATGCGGTTCTGGCCAAATCCTTCCCCAAAACTCTCAAGAGCTCTTTCGGGCAGGTGACGATCGTCGGTGCGATGACGGAGCCCGGCAACGGAGAGAAACAGCTCATCGTTCTGAGTCGTTTCACTCTGGTCAGTTTCGAAATTCCGGAGGGGATCGACGGGACGGTACGTTTCTCGGGGACTCTGCGTTATGATCAAAAAAGCCGTACCCTCTATCTTGCGA
>JALWNT010000007.1 GCA_027080995.1 Campylobacteraceae bacterium
GTGTGGATTGGAATGATGCCCCGGGGTGGGGAGTCATCCGCTTCAATAAGAGTGCAAGCTCTTTGACCTTCCGGGAGTTTCCCCCCGGTCATGAAAAGGGAAGAGCAAGTGTGAAAGTGCTGAAAAATGGTGTCAAAATCATAGACCCGGAAGGCACGTGCTACAGCTATCTCAGCATTGTAAAGAAAAACTTTCTCCAGTGGGAGGATGAGGGATACAGCCGCTTTTTCAAAACCAAAGCGGCGGCCCGTACTTATCTACGGAAACTGCGTCGGATGAATATGGGCTTTCCCCCCAAATTGGCCGGCAAGACGTTTTACACGGTCTTTGCCGACAACTATGAACATCCTACCCTGGAGTTCGGAAAGGATACGGTGACGATTAGTGAGGGGGGCGAAGAGGAGGTGTTCCCCTATCAGGTAAAGAGAGGGGTCATCTACTTCGGTGACGGTGACAATACGCGTGTCTATCTCCGTCGTCAAACCTCTGATTATGTCGAGGCGACGGTCAAAACCAACGGTGATGAGTACCATGATGCGACTAAGTGGTTCAACGATGAATACGGTCAGGGCGTCGCTGCCTTTCACAACGACGCTCGCAAGTTGGCGAAGTTTTTCGTCAAAAAGGGTTTGATGGGCCATAAGGTGACCGCAGACGGACGGATTCTCGGAAAGCCGGAGGGATACTGGAGGGCCGAGGGAAATGAGTTGCACTTCAGCATCGGTCGAGGAGAGATTCTGGAGTATATGGCGTTTCGGCTGGAGGGAGTGAAGCTCTATCTGAGCGAATGGGATGCCGCGACTACTCCCACAGTGCGCTTCTACACCGATCCGGATAAAGCCGATGCATTCCTGAGGCAAGTCAAAGCGGGAGATGCGGGTGCAAATCTGCAGAAGTTGATCGTCGGCAAAAAACTTTATCTGAATGAAGGAGTATCTGAAGAGGAAAAACGTATCGAACAGTTCTCTTTCCTCAGAAATCATCGGGCAGTTGGTCGGGTGTTCGATCCCAAAGACGGGAAAATAAAAATTCATGAGAGATTTAGATATCGGATCATTCCCTCCAAGCACCAATTTGTCATTATAGAAGGAAAAGAAAAAGAGTATCACCGTGTCATAGATCACAGTAGAAACTGGATCGAAATACGCGAATCCGATGGAACGGTATTTTACCTCTATACCAATCGTCTTTCTGCGATAGATGGTATTGTCGATATCGATTTCGAAGACGATTGATCGTTGTCGGACGTTTGGGAACGGGGAAATAGATTTCCCGTTAAGATTTTATCTTTTAAAAAGTGCGGTAATAATATATAATCTTAGTTATTGGGTGGGAAGTTTTATACCCATCTATTTTTAAGCCTGTCAACTCATAAAATTCAGATTTTGGATCAAGGCAACAACGTAATGACCGCACACTCCCTGCCATCTTTGATTATGTTGACCCGATTTTTCCTCGCCTTGCCTGCCAGTGCCGCGGCCAGCATCGCTTTGCCGGAGGCTGTCGTGAGATCGATACTGCATATAAGGTTCGATTCATCGGTATCGAAGGGGTGAAGTACGATTCGTGCCGTATCGTCTGATCGGACGCTTATTTTTATGATTTTTCCTACGGCCCCCCACGCACTACTTGTGATCAATGCTATGACTACTGAAGATATGGATATTTTTTTCATTCTTTCCTCTCCTTTTTTTAATTAATTGTTGATTGATTTCCTATTTTAACATAACAAAAGTAGTGATAGATTTGTTTCCAGAATACCGAGAATCACCTATTTCGCAAAAAGTATCTTTTTGACTTTGCTATATCAAAGAACTAATAAAATATAATAAATCTTCTTTAAAAGACAATTATATCGTTATAGCAAGATAGGAAGTCGCTACTTTACGATCAATTGAGCTCTCTGAAAAACCCAAGGGTTACGTTTGTGTCATCCTGAACTTGATTCAGAATCCACGGTTGTATGGACATTCAAAGCCCTGGATTCCGGGTCAAGCCCGGAATGACGGATATTTTTCAGAGCCCTCAATTAAAAAGAGGGAAGCCGGATAAATATTTGATGACGAAGATTTTTCAGACCCTTTATGAGATAAAAAATACCTATGAGGTTGACAAAAAGGATAAAAATGACGGCGAAGCCGGAGCGAAAGACCGAAGCGATTCTCATCGATGCAGGGGTCGATACTCTAAAGATCGAGGTGGTTGACAATACAGGGGAGTCACTGCGAAATTGGACGCTTCGTAGCGATGCGGGGCTGGAGAGATCACTGGCCGAATTGAAGCTGGACAGTCTCGGTGAATCGGTGCCTATCTATATCACGGGCAAACTGAGAATGACGGTTCACCGTTTTTTGGGGCGTGGAGAGTTGATTTTGCCTTCGGCGGCGATGTGGGCGGCGCTGCGTGCCCGCATTGAGAGAGAGCCTCTGGCCGTACTGGAGATCTCCGCCTCGGGATATCTGGGGATCGGGGTAAACCCGAAAGGGGATCTGCAGAAGGATCTGCTCGTTGTCAATCCCCGCTGCGGGGCGGGATCGGGGGTGAACCTGGATCGGGTGCTTCAAAAACTCGACATCCGTCGGGAGGAGGTCGACGAGATCCTCGCGGAGTACTGCGGCGGAGAGCACCGTGAAGCACGTGAAGCGATCAATGTTCGGGCCGACCGCTGCGGTGTCTTCGCCTCTTCGGCGACGATCTCGGACAAAAACCAGGGGATTCCTCTGGCCTATGCTTTGGCGGTGACGCTCAAATCCGAAGTGCTCAAAGCGTGCAAAAAGATTGAAACAGGGATCGAAACGATTTGGCTGACGGGAGGACTTTTTCGCTGGCGATTCGCCCGGGAGTGTGCCGAAGATTACTTTCGTCGAATGGGAGCCAAAGAGGTACGACACGACCGGGAGGGGCGCTTTCCTCTGGAAGGGCTGCTCCATCTGCACCGGACGATCGGAGCGGGCAACTTCGCCCAGCCGGATCGGCGGGTGATGCGAAGCGCCTCGCTTTCGACCTACCCATCGATGAAAGAGTTGCGGGAATCGATGGAGCGCGAGGGGCTTTTTTATCGGATGCCGTCACGACGCAGCAGTGAGAGAGAACGGGAGCGTATGCGCACCGGCGGTGTACTGCTGGGGCTGGATGTCGGCTCGACGATGGCCAAGCTGATCGTCAGCGACCACACCGGCGAAGAGGTGCTCTACAAAGGTTCCTACTCCAACGCCGGCGATACGATCGATACGATCAAAGAGATCTTTCGTGATCTGCAGCGGCAGGGGGTTTCGGAGCTCGAAATCCTTCAGATCGGATTGACCGGAAGCGCCCGTTATCAGGTCAAGACGGCGCTGATAAACGTCTATCCCGCGCTGGCTGACCGGGTGATGGTGCTGGTGGAAAACTACGCCCACGCCAGGGGATCGATCGAAGAGGCTAGAGAGCATATCCTGCGACTGCGTGCCGCCGGCAAGGAGGTCAACGGCGATTTTTGCCTTCTGGTCGACATCGGGGGAGAGGATACGAAGATCTCCTCCATCTCGCTGAAAAAGGGTGAACTCTACGACAACGCGATGAACGTAAAGTGTTCTGCGGGGACCGGAAGCCTGATGGATACGCTGACATCGATGTTCCATCTGGGGGATATCGTCGAAGCGTGCCGGATGGCTTACGAAGCTCCCGCCGGATATGCCATCAACGCCACCTGTGCGGTCTTTCTGATGGAAAATTCGCGCAAGCTCCAGGCGGAGGGGTACCGTACCGACGAAATACTGGCCTCCGCCAACTGGGCGATCGTGGAAAACATGGCGCGCACCCTTTGGAGCCAGATCGAACTACCCCCCAAGACGGTGACCCTGCTGCACGGGCAGACGATGCTCAGCGATCCGCTGCCGGTGGCGGCGGCCCATCGTCTGCAGAGCTTCATCGGTGAGGAGAGCTACTGTTTGATTCCTCCCGATCCGGGGCATCGTGCCTGTATCGGCCTGGTCAAAACTCTGGCGGAAGACCGGATCGATACGACGGTGCGGATCACGCTGGAGAGTTTCATCAAAAAGGAGTACCGCAAAAAGATCATCCAGTGTCAGGGGGCGGCCTGCGGCGACAGCTCCGCCCGCTGTAACCGGGCCCGTCTGACGAGCGTCAACGACGAAGGGAAACGTTTCGGCTTCAGTCTGGGTGGTTGCACCGCAATCAACGAATTTCACGCTTCCAAAAGCGAACGGGCATCCGGATCGAAGGACAGTTACAAGCGGATCTGGGAATTTATCGACGACCGTCTCCCCAAGACGGAGGCCGCCGACCGCCTCGTGATCCCCCGCAGTTTCGCCGTCTCAGAATACGCGAAGTTTTTCGCCGAACTTTTCGCTCCTTTGGGGATACCTGTGCAGGTGGACAATGTACGGGAAAAAGATGTGATCGAAGCCCAACCTCACTTCCATATCGACACCTGCGCCCCGCACATCGGCGTCGTCGGCCAGTTTCTCCGTTTGGCTTCCAAGCCTCATGGAATGATTCTCGCTCCGCAGATCAAGTTTCTGCCGGTGCGCGGTGACCACTCTCTGGGACGCACCTGCACCATCAATCAGGGCGGCATGTCCGTGGCGCAGCAGATCGCCCTGAGCCGGCACTCCGATGCCCGAATCCATCTTTTCTGGATCGATCTCAAACCCGAAAGCGCGGAGTTGATTGCCCGCAAGCTCTATCCGCGTCTTTTGCCGGTCTATGAACACTACGACAAAGTCCCCCGCTATCGGGAGTTTGTCGGGCTGGTCACCGAAGCGCTGGCTGCGCAGCGGCGACTCTACCGGCAAGCCGGTGATTTCGCGGCGGAGCTGGGACGCGAAGCGCTAACGCAGGGACGGGAAGTGGCGCTGGTCCTGGGGCGAGAGTATATCCTCAACCCCGGGATCTACGACAGTCACGTGGGGCGACTGCTACGGGACAAAAACATGACGGCGATTCCCGGCTATCTTCTGGAGGCCGACTACAATCCTTCCTTCGGCCATCTCTACTGGCGCAATCCACACATGATCGCTTCCCTGGCCGATGCGGCGACCCGTCGCCGGCTCCACGAAGTGATCGGCCATCCCGCACTGCGGGAGCTTTTCGCTCAAATAGAGAAGAAGACGGATCGTCTGGTCCCCGTGGTCCAGGTGTCGACCTTCCTCTGCGGCCCCGACAGTGTCAGCAATGCGCTGGTCTCGGAAATTACCCGGCAACGTCCCTATCTCTTCATCCAGTCCGATTCGATCATCAAAGAGCTTGCGCACCTGGAAAACCGGATGAACACCTATGTCCGTCAGCTCAACTCGGGATTGCACGAGACCATGGAGCAGGCGAAAGAGGAGGGGTTCGAGGTCGAGATCCTCGATCGTTTCGTCAATCGCGAACCTCTCGTTCCCTCCCGGGATGCGATCTATTTTCCCACCCTTTCGGACAATCGGGTGCTGACCTCGGTCATCCGGGCGGCGGGCTTCACCTGCGTCGATCTCTACCACGAAGGGTATGATTTGCAGGCGGCGATCAAAGAGGGGCGCTCGATGGCCGGCGATGCCGTCTGCGCTCCTTTGGCGGCGGTCTACGGAGACGTGGTCGCCGCGATGGAGGATTTTCGTCGGCGTAAAAAGGAGGATCCCGCTTTCGCCGGCATCGAACGTCTGCTGATCTTCAACAACAAAGGGATGGGCCCTTGCCGTCAGGGACAGTATGTCGAAACGCACAAAATCTTTCTGAACCGCCGAGAAAAAAGCGCGGAGTCCGATGAAGAGTTGATCGCACAGTTCCTGGTGGCGAAGGAGAACAGAGGTTTTGATATCGGCATCCCCGACTGGGCCTATCTCTGGGGGGTCAAAAGCGTGATTCTGCAGGGGGTTATGCATCAACTCTACGCCGACGGCGCTTCCCAGTGTCGGGATTACGAAGAGTTCCGACGTTTTACGGAGGCCTACCGATCCTTTCATGAAGAGCTCCGCGGCTATCTGGAGAACGAAATCGTCCCGGTGAAATGGAAAAAGTCTCTGGGAAAGAGATTGGGGCGGATCAAGGGACTCGGAAGTGTGGGAAACTATTTTCTCTACGGACTCGAGCGCGGCGATCTCGAAGCCAAAATCTCCGCGTTCGCCGAACAATGGTGTGCTCGGCCTCTGGAGGGCGATCCGGTGCGCATTCACATCGACGGAGAGGTTTACATGCGGATCGCCCAGTACGAAGAGTTGGCCAAAACGCTGCTGGCGACCCTGGGATTTCGGCAATTCCGGCTAACACACAGTCCGGTTTGGAGTTTTTTGGATTACAAGATCGCCGGAATGATTATGCGGGCGCAAGAGGCGATCGCCGAGAGTACGAAAGAGTTGGAGTGGAACAACGACGCCTCAAGAGTCCGGGAATTGAAAGAGTATCGACGAAAAAAGCGCCGCCGACTCTACGGCCTTAAAACAATGGAGTATCTGCTGAGGGAGCGCTTCGCCCGTCCTCTCTACGAAGCGGCGAGATTGAAGATGCCCGAGCGGATGAGCGAGGTTCTGAAGATCGCCGGGGAGGTGATCCCGACCAGGCGCCCGGGAGGAGAGCTGGTCCCCTATGTCGGCGAAGCGGTCCTGAAACTACGCGAAGGATACGATCTGGTGCTCAACGTCGCTCCCGAAGGATGCATGGTCTCCTCCATGGGCGAAGCGATCACTCCGGGCATCTACAACGCCGTACCCGAAGCCCGCGGAAAAGTGCAGCATCTCTTCAGCCAGCAGGGGGACATCGACGCCGAACTGATCCAGGTGGCGCTGCTCAAGACGATCGGTCCGGAGCGTTTCTATCGAAAGATCGAAATGTAGTGCACTTTCGGATGTCCTGTGTTCCGGGCTCCCAACGGCGCTTCGTCATTTCCGAATATCGACTGGAGTTGAAATAGGGCGAACGATAAAAAAGGAGAGATTGGACTTGCCATCACTCCGGTTTATCCAATTTCTTATCCGATGGACCGAAGAAAACTCTTTCATCCGAAGGATGATCGATAAGATAAATTTTTCTCTCCATCGGTTCTGCAAAAACAAAAAGAAGAGTGATACTCTTTACGAAAAGTTGGGTACTATAAAAAATGAGTTTTTGAACCCATTTGGTGCAAGAGAAAGTGCGTTGAGTATTGGCTTCGTTCGTCGATGCCGCCGGCGATCAATGCAGATGGGGCGCTGGCTAATGAATAGAAAATAGGTTGAAGGGAGGCAAAGAGTGCAAAAAACGATGAAATATGTGACACTCCTCGTCCTGGCGCTCGCTTTGGGCGGCTGTTTCGGGGGGGGAGACAAAAAAGAGGAGTACAACAAAAGTGCTCAGCAGTGGTACGACGCCATTGAACGATCGATCGCCCGGGGCGATCTGGAGAGTGCCGACAAGCAGTTTCTTTCCCTGCGCAGCGAGCACATGGAGTCGGCGCTGCTTCCGACGACGATGTTGGTACTGGCACAGGCGCACATGGCCGAAGAGGAGTATCTCCTGGCCGATTACTATCTGAACGAATATCTCAAAAAATATGGTGGAGGAGCACGAGGTGACTATGCCCGTTTCCTCAAGCTCAAAGCCTCTTTCCTGGGGATCCACGACATCAACAAAGATCAAAAGCTCGTCGCCGACACCCTGAACAAGTGTCAGAGTTATCTGCGCAGTCACGGCGGCAGCCGTTACGCTCCGCTGGTGCGGACGATGGTCGTTCGCTTGCAGATGGCCCAGTATCTTCTCGACGCAGACATCGCGCATCTTTACGAACGTCTGGGCAAAGAGAAGGCGGCGAAGATCTATCGGCAAAAAAGCGAAAAGTTCCACTACAAACCCGAGGAAGTGGCCAATCCTGAAGGGGGCTTCCTCTCCTCACTCAATCCTTTCGACTGAGAAAGGCGGAAATTTTCCGCTCTTTCATTTCCTTTTCTTCAGTGGGAAATGGAATCTCTTGACATATTATCCTCTTTTCTGTATTCTTAAAGAAAATTTAAGGCTTTATATATTAAGACTCAAAAAGGATAATCAATGCAACTTAGCGATTATGATAAATTTCCTACCGTTCTCCCGGTTGTGGCGGAGGACGAACTCTTTTTTTACCCTTTTATGATCAGTCCGATCTTCCTCGGATCCCAGGCCGATATCGATGCGGCGACGATGGCGATGGAGAACAACTCTTTGCTCTTCGTCGCGACGACGCAGCCCGGACATGAAGGGGAGCGCAGCTATGACGCGATCTACAAAACCGGCGTCGTCGGGAGCATCATGCGCAAAGTCCACATGCCCGACGGACGGGTGAAGATCCTCTTTCAGGGCTTGGCCAGAGGGCGGGCGATCGAACAGGCGGGAGAAGAGCCGCTGCAAGCGATGGTGGAGATCGTCGAAAACGACAGCTACAACCGTCTCAAAGTCGATGCGCTGCTCAACATGCTGCGCGAAAAGATCAAACAGCTCAGCCAGCTCAACAGCTCCATTCCCGCCGATCTGGTCAAAACCATCGAAGAGAACGACGAACCGCACCGCATTGCCGATCTGGTCTCGTCGATGCTTCCGCTGAAGAAAGAGAAAGCCTACGAACTCTACATCGAAGAGAACATCGAAGATCGCCTGCTGGGGATCATCGACATTATCGTCGGGCAGATCGAAGCGCTTAAAGTACAGCGGGAGATCAGCTCCAAGGTCCACAACAAGATCGAGCAGACCAACAAAGAGTATTTTCTCAAAGAGCAGCTCAAAGAGATCCAAAAAGAGCTGGGAGTCGATACCCAGAGGGAGGAAGAGATCGCTTCTTTTCGTGAAAAACTCGAAGCGCTCAAACCCAATCTCGACGAAGACGCCTACAACGAGATCAAAAAGCAGCTCGATCGCCTGGCGCGCATGCATCCCGACAGTGCCGACGCCATCGTACTGCAGAACTATCTGGAGTGGGTCTTCGACATTCCTTTCGGTAAATTCTCCGAGAGTAAACTCGATGTCAAAAAAGTAGCCGAAGCTCTGGACAGAGATCACTATTCGCTGGAAAAGCCCAAAGAGCGGATCGTCGAGTATTTCTCGGTCAAAGAGCTGGCACAGCTGCGCGGGAAAAAAGAGAGCGAAAAGAAGGGGGTCATCCTCTGCTTCGCCGGACCTCCGGGCGTGGGAAAGACTTCGCTGGCCAACTCCATCGCCAAGGCCTTGGACCGTCCGCTGGTGCGTATCGCGCTGGGGGGATTGGAAGACGTCAACGAACTGCGTGGACATCGCCGCACCTACGTGGGGGCGATGCCGGGACGGATCGTCCAGGGGCTCATCGAAGCCAAGACGATGGATCCGGTCATGGTCCTGGACGAGATCGACAAAGTAGGACGTACCCATCGGGGCGATCCGACGGCGGCGCTGCTGGAGATCCTGGATCCGGAGCAAAACACCCACTATCGGGACTACTATCTCAACTTCCATCTCGATCTGAGCCGTGCGGTCTTCATCGCGACGGCGAACGATCTGGGTTACATCCCCGCGCCGCTGAGGGATCGGATGGAGATCATCGTCATCAACAGTTACACTCCCGAAGAGAAGTTCGAGATCGCACGACGCTATCTGATTCCGCAGGAGCTCGAGAAGCATGCGTTGCGGCCTGAAGAGTTCAGCATTTCGAAAAAGGCGTTGCGTCTGCTCATCGACGAGTACACCCGCGAACCGGGAGTGCGCAATCTGCGCCGCAAGATCGCGGCCCTCATGCGCAAAACCGCCCGAAAAATCCTCGAAGATCCCGAGATCGACCACGTGCGCATCACGGCCAAGAATCTTCCCGCTTTCGCCGGCAAAAAGGTCTTCGAGTTTTCGGTCATCGAGGAGGAGCCGCAGATCGGCGTCGTCAACGGCTTGGCCTGGACCTCGGTAGGCGGAGATGTCCTTACCGTCGAAGCGATCAAGATCAAAGGTAAAGGAGTCCTGCAGTTGACCGGCAGCCTGGGCGATGTGATGAAAGAGTCGGCCCGCATCGCCCACAGCGTCGTCAAGATTCTCATCGATGAGGGGAAAGTGAAAATCCCCCGCGAGACGATCCCCCGCACGGTCAAAGAGCGTGAAGAGAATCTCCGCCCCGAAGCGAGCGAAGTCTACAAACGCTACGATCTGCACCTGCACGTCCCCGAAGGCGCCACCCCCAAGGATGGCCCCAGTGCGGGGATCACGATGGCGACGGCCATCGCCTCGATCTACAGCGATCGTAGAGTGGACAACAAACTGGCGATGACCGGGGAGTTGACACTCACGGGCAAGGTCCTGCCCATCGGCGGCCTCAAAGAGAAGCTTATCGCCGCCTATAAAGCGGGAGTGGTGCGAGCGCTGATTCCTCGGAAAAATTACGAACGCGACCTGGAGGATCTCCCCAAAGAGGTGCGCGAACATGTCAAAATCATCCCGGTGGATCGGGTCGAAGAGGTTCTAGACTACGCATTGCTCTAAAGAGGGGGGATTTTTGGCCCGGGAGAGTCGTACTCTGCACACTATACTTTCAACGAGGACGTTGAGAACGAGAAAAAAGAGGGAACTCTACACGAAAAAGAGGTAGCTTTGAGCGTGCCAAACGTCACGGGAAATGGATCGTCGGGGATTGCCGATCTTTGAGAGGGGAAAAGAGAGCCGCATTGCGACTTCCTTCCGACGCAAGACGAACGACGAACGACGAAATTTAGAATTTATAGTTGAGCTGGATGCTCAGACCGAGTTCTTTGTGTTCGTTGTGAATCGTAACGGCATTTTTCGGATAGCCGAAGACGGCTCCGACATCGGCGTCGTTCTTCTCGTTGAGAGCGTAGACGACGGTGAAGTCGGCGGAGAAGTTTTTGCTGAACTGATAGGTTCCGCCGGCGGTGATGTGATCTTCCGCGGTAGCGGGGAAGCCGAGAAGGTTGAACATATCTTTGGCCGCCAATCCGGGATTGTCACTGTTGTAAAGAGTGATGGGAGTCTTACCGTGGTTGTAACCGACGCGGAGCGACCAAGTTCCCGCATCGTACTGATAACCGACGGCAAAGACATTTTGATCGTCCCATCCGAAATCCTCATATCCGGCGGCATGGCCCCACTGGATGCGTTTCCAGTCAATGGCAATGCCATGGGGGCCGTATCTCCATCCCAGACCGATACCGTACTCGGCCGGCTGATCGAGATGACCGTCGAGATTGATGCCGAAGGGTGCGGCGGCGGCAGTCAGAGTGTTGCCGTAATCCATCTTGACCTTGCTCTTGTAGACGGCTCCTACGCTGAGGCCGTTACCGAAATCGTAGATGGCGCCCAGAGAGGCTCCCACTCCGAAGTCCTGCTTCTGGCCGGGGCTGACGATGCCGGGTTTGCCCCCGGGTCCGTTCATCTCGTAGTGAATATCCAACGAACCGTACTGGACTATGGGGGCGATACCGATGCTGAGGCCGCCGGTTTTGTAAGCGACGGGGACGACAAACTGCATCAGCTGGAGGGTCGTCTCCATGTCGAAGAGTTTTTTGTTGCCGGGCATCCAGTTGCTGGCGCCAAGACCCCGAAAATCGGTACCCATGCCGGCGGTTCCATACATTCCGGCTCCGATATAAACACCGTTGTCGAAATGGCTGACGATGGCGACGGCGGGAATCATGCTGAGGTCGGCATCGCTGTCTCCCGAATCGCTGACGGGACCGCCGGCGGTGTTGGCGGTCAGGTCGGTATGGACGTCGGGCATGAAGATCGTGCCGCCGAAGCTGATCTCCGTATCCTGGACGTGAGTGATGAGAGCGGGGTTGACCAGGGTCGATTCCGCACCGTGGCTGAAGGCGATGCCCGCACCGCCCATCGAGCGGGTTTTGGCTCCGACACCGACGAGAGTGTCGCCGTTGGTGGCGTAGAGGGCGGAGGAAGTAGCCAGAGAGAGGGCCAGAGCCGCTCCGGTCAGTTTCTTGAACGAGGTCATATCAAAACTCCTTGTACGTGGTGAAATGTTTGTCATCCTAGCACAGTTATAATTAAATGTTAATAAAAAATCATAAAAAAATATAATTTATCCACCAAATAAAAACAAATTATATTGATTCACTAAAAATTTTTAAAATATAAATGATGCAAAATATGTTATTTTCAAATAACGCTAAAAGGAATATGATGAGAAAAAATGTATGGATTATCACTCTTTTTGTACTGTATCTTTCATTCGCATATGCCGAAAGTGAGACAACAAAGAGAGTCAAGAGAGGAGTGCAACTCTTCAAAGCGGGAAAATACGAAAAGGCGTATCGTCTCCTTCGACCCTGTGCCGAAGCGGGGAATCCTCGGGCCCAATTTACCGTAGGACTGCTCTACGACATGGGAAGCATCAAAATGATGGACAAATCCAGGGCGGTGGAGTGGTATCGCAAAGCGGCGGAGCAGGGATTGGCGGATGCCCAGTACGATATGGGCGTGATGTTTTCCAAAGGAGAGGGGATCTACAAAGATTTGGAGGAAGCGCGTCGGTGGTACGAGAAAGCCGCGGCACAGGAGCATCCTTATGCTTTGTACAATCTAGGGGTCGTCTGGGAGAGAGGCTACGGAGTCAGCCCAGATATCCTCAAAGCGAGAGCATATTACCAAAGGGCAGCGGCTCTGGGAGTCGCCAAAGCCGCCTACAATCTCGGGATACTCTATCTACAGGGAAAAGGAGTGGGACGGGACATGAGCGCAGCGGCCCGATGGTTCAAACAGGCTGCCGAAAGAGGGCATGCAGGTGCAGAACTTCACCTGGGATGGCTCTATCAGCACGGTAGAGGGGTCGATCGCAATGAGACTTTGGCGAAGAGATGGTATAGGGAAGCGGCCTATAACGGAAATGCCAAAGGGGCTTGGAACTACGGAGTGATCCTCGAAAAGGAAGGGAGCCCGGAAGCGAAGTATTGGAAAGCTCGGGGCGGCAAAGGAGGGTCGAATGCCGGTTCACGTCCATTTGTGATCAACCCGGAGTGATAATGGAGTAAAAATTTCCCAGTGAGTAAACAATGCAGAGATTTATGCGATTGATTCGATTTCGATCATCTTTTTTTTGGGGCCTTTGGTCGCCTTTATCCATCGCTTACGGGATCGTTCCGGAGATCAACGGCATTTTGTGCAGGGAGGTTTCCTATTTCTTCTCCTCGGATGTTTTGAGAACGAGAATCGGCTGATCGGGGGTGAAGCTCTCCATCGCTTTCAAGGTGGCGAGTAGCGCCATCAGTTTGTTGCGGACCTCCAGCTCTTCGAGTTCGGGGCGGCTGTCGGCTACGACTCCGGCTCCGGCTTGCAAGACGATCTTGTCGGGTTGAATCAGGGCGGTGCGGATGGCGATGGCGGAATCCATATCCCCGGTGAAAGAGAAATACCCTACGCTGCCGCTGTAGAAGCCCCGCTTGAGCCCTTCGAAGCGTGCGATGAGCTCCATCGCTTTGATCTTTGGCGCGCCGGTCATGGTCCCCGCCGTGAAGGTCGCCCGGAAGAGATCGAACATATCTTTACCCTCATCGATCTGGGCGATGACGTCGCTGACCATGTGCATCACGTGGGAGTACTTTTCTACCCGCATCATTTCCGGAACTTCGACGGTACCGGTTTTGGCCACGCGTCCCACATCGTTGCGTCCCAGATCGACCAGCATCAGATGCTCAGCACACTCTTTGGGGTCGTTGAGCATCTCCTGCTCCAGTTCATGGTCCCGCTGGGGAGTGGCACCGCGTTTACGGGTCCCGGCGATGGGGCGCAGGAGGATCTCCCCCGCCGTGAGTCGGACCATCACCTCCGGGGAGGAGCCGCAGATACTGAAATCTTCGTAATCCAGGAGAAAGAGGTAGGGAGAGGGGTTCTTGGAGCGCAGTACCCGGTAGAAGCTCAGGGGATCGACGTGCCCCCTTTGGGTATAGCGGTTGGAGGGGAGCATCTGAAAGACATCGCCGGCGCGGATATGCTCCTTGGCCTGTTCCACGATCTCCATGAAGCGTTCCGCTTCGATGGCGAAGCTCCCTTCTCCCTCCAGACGGGCGGGTTGGAAAGGCATGGGTTGATGGGGACGGGGAAGCAGTGCCGCCACCGATTCCAGGAGTTCGGGATTTTCGTTTCCCGGATCGATCAGTGTAAGCTCCGAGCTCTTGTGAGAGAAGCCGATGATGAGGCGAGGGCGGACCAGATCCAGGTCCGGCGTCTGCAGCGGATCTTCGAGATCATCCATCCACTGCCGCAGCACCGGCTCGAAGACTTTGACCATGTCGTAGCCGATGAAACCGATGAAGCCGTCGACAAAGGAGAATCCCGCTTCCCGGGCGAGGACACGGTAGTGCTCTTTGTCGAGTTGCCGATAGTACTCCTGCAAAAAGGTGAAGGGATCGGTGTCAGGCTCATGACGTTTGCCCTCTGCATCGATATAGACGGTGCGATCGTTTCGGTAGATCAGCCGTTCCTTGGCTCCGATGATGATGAAGCTGAAGTTCCCCTCCTCGGAGGTCACGACACTCTCGAAGAGCATGGTCACTTCATCGGGATAGAGCTTTTTGATCTCTCCATAGAGGGCGACCGGGGTCAATTGGTCGAAAAGATAACTGCGTAGCATCATTTCTTCCTCACGACAAATCCGGCAATGCCGAGTTTCTCTTTGATTTCAGGGAGTTTCGCTTTGGCGTCGGCATAGGAGGAATAGGGACCGATGCGTACTTTGATCATTCCGGCGCTTTTGACAAGGAGGGGGCGATAGCCTTTGGCCCGCATATCCTCAAGAAATTTTTTGGTGGGCGGACGTTTGAAGGAACCGACTTGTACGAAATACTCCTTATGAGTCGCAGCGACCGCCTTTTCCTCCGTTTTCGGCTTTTTTTGCTTGAAAAGTTCGCTCGGTTTCGCTTTGACGGGAGTATGTGCCGTTGTCTTGGGAGTATGTTTTTGTCGAGAAACAGTCGATCTCTTTGTCTGAGGTTTTGATTCCCTGACGGGAGTGGGATTGCTCTTTGTAGGGAGCGGTTTTCGGATGAAAGTCGTTTTGGGGGCAGAGACCGTGTGCGAACGTCCGGCACTCTGTGTCGTAGAGGTGGGAAGCTTCTCACGGACGATAGGTTGGAGCTCTTCGGGGATCTGCTCCCGACGACGGGTCTTCGTCTCATGCCGGACGGGTTGGGTAACGATGGTGGTCAATTCTGTCTTTTCAGCTGATTTCGGAACCGTTTCCTCTCCGCTCATGATGAGTTGATAAAGGACGATCCCGACGATGACAATGATGGCGAACAACGCCAGAGTCGTCAGAACGGATTTTGATTTTCCTCCGGGTAAATCCGGTTCTCCGATGATGAGGTCATCAAGATTGTGATCGGTCATCTTCATCCACTCCATGTCGTACTGAAATAGTCTTTTGTTTGATTATATCAGAAATAATATTAGGATAATATTCGTTAATATATCAATAAAAACCCGGCGAAGCTTCGAAAAGTTCCGATGGGAGCCGGGTGTATGAAGATCAATAGATGGGGCGGTCGTAGATGACAAACTGGAGGGCGAGTTCTCTCATCTCTTCGCGGATTTTGGCCTGGAGCTCGTGATCGTCGATATGGTCCAGGACGTCGCAGATCCGGTTGGCGATGAGCTCGAACTCTTTCTCTTTCATTCCGCGGCGGGTCAGTGCTGGGGAGCCGATGCGGATCCCGCTGGTGACGAAGGGGCTGCGGGTTTCACCGGGGACGGTGTTTTTGTTGACGGTGATGCCGGCGCGGCCCAGAGCGGCATCGGCGTCCTTGCCGCTGAATTCTTTGTCGAGGAAGCTCACCAGGACCAGGTGGTTGTCGGTGCCGCCGCTGACCACATCGTAGCCCCGCTGCATCAGAACGTCGGCCAGGACTTTGGCGTTGGCCTTGACCTGGCGGGCGTACTCTTTCCACTCGGGGGCCAGGTTGTGCTTGAAGCCGACGGCCTTGGCGGCGACGACGTGGACCAGGGGGCCGCCCTGGAGGCCGGGGAAGATGGCGGAGTTGATCTTTTTGGCGATCTCCTCGTCGTTGGTCATGATGGCGCCGCCTCGGGGACCGGCCAGGGTCTTGTGGGTGGTGGTGGTGACCACATGGGCGTGAGGGAAGGGGCTGGAGTGCTCCCCGGCGACGACGAGTCCGGCGATGTGGGCGATGTCGGCGAAGAGGAGGGCACCCACCTCGTCGGCGATCTGGCGGAATTTGGCGAAGTCGATCTCCCGCGGATAGGCCGAAGCACCGCAGACGATAATCTTGGGCTTGACGATCTTGGCGATGTCGCGGACCCGCTCGTAGTCGATGCGGCCATCGAGCTCCACGCCGTAGGTGAAACTCTGGTAGTTCTTGCCGGAGAAGCTCACTTTGGAGCCGTGGGTCAGGTGGCCGCCGTGGCTGAGGTCCATCCCCAGGATCTTGTCGCCGGCTTTGATGAGGGCCGCATAGACGGCACCGTTGGCCTGGGAGCCCGAGTGGGGCTGGACATTGGCATATTCACAGCCGAAGAGCTCCTTGCAGCGGTCGATGGCCAGCTGCTCCACTCTGTCGGCATATTCACAGCCGCCGTAGTAGCGTTTGTTGGGGTAGCCCTCGGCATATTTGTTGGTAAAGACCGATCCCATCGCCTCCATGACGTCGGGGAAGGTGAAGTTTTCGCTGGCGATCATCTCCAAGTGCTCGGTTTCGCGCTTGAGCTCGTCGACGATCGCCTGATAGACCTCGGGGTCGAACTGTTCGATGTAGTAACTCATATCAGTTTTCCTTTTGCTGGGATTCATTTTCGGAAGCTGTCTCCGCTGTTTCGGCGGAGCCCTCCAGTTTCGCTTCGGGCCGCATGGCGGGGAAGAGGAGCACATCGCGGATACTGTGCTGATCGGTCAGGAGCATCACCAGGCGGTCGATGCCGATTCCCTCACCGGCCGTGGGGGCCATGCCGTAGCTCAGGGCCCGCACGTAGTCCAGGTCCATATGCATCGCCTCGTCGTCTCCGGTGACCTCCTTGGCCTCCACCTGCATCCTGAAGCGCTCGTACTGATCCAGAGGATCGTTGAGCTCGTTGAAGCCGTTGGCGATCTCTTTGCCGGCGATGAAGAGCTCGAAACGCTCGGCGATCTCGGGGTTTTCGTCGCTGCGCCGCGCCAGGGGAGAGATCTCGACGGGGAAATCCTTGACAAAGGTGGGGTCGATGAGCTTCTCCTCCACAAAGGCGTCGAAGAGCTCCGCCTGCAGATAGCCAAGGCTCAGGTTGGGATCGGTCTCGACACCGTGCTCTTTGAGGTAGGCCCGTGCTTTTTCCCTATCATGGATCACCTCGGCCGGGACCCCACCGATGCTCTCCAGGGACTCCAGGTATCCCACCCGGCGGAAAGGGGTCGAGAAGTCCACTTCGTGTTCTCCGTATTGGAGCTTGCGGGGCAGCCCCAGGTTCTCAAAAAGATAGTCGAAGAGCTCCTCGGTCAGGCGCATCAGATCCTCGTAGGTGTGCCAGGCCCAGTAGTATTCGATCATTGTAAATTCGGGGTTGTGGGTGTGGTCCATTCCTTCGTTGCGGAAGTTGCGGTTGATCTCGAAGACTGCTTCCATTCCGCCGACGATGAGTCGCTTGAGATAGAGTTCGGGGGCGATGCGCAGGTAGCGGTCGACTCCCAGGGCGTTGTGGTGGGTGACGAAGGGGCGGGCGTTGGCGCCGCCGGGGATGGGATGCATCATCGGTGTCTCCACCTCCAGGAAACCCTTCTCCTCGAAGAATCGGCGTACCAGGGAGACGATGCGGCTGCGGAGTTTGAAGGTCTCTTTGACCTCCGGATTCATGATCATGTCCAGATAGCGCTGGCGGTAGCGGATCTCCTGGTCGGTCAGGCCATGGAACTTCTCGGGCAGGGGGTGGACCGCCTTGGTGACGATCCGCAGATCGGTACAGTACAGCGTGATCTCTCCGGTGCGGGTGACGAAGGGGTAGCCTTCGGCTTCGACGATGTCGCCAACCTCGATCAGTTTCTTGATCTTGTTGTAGTACCCTTCGGGGAGGTCGTCACGGTTGTAGTAGATCTGCACCAGCCCTTCGCTGTCTTCGAGCTTGGCGAAAGCCGCCTTGCCCATGATGCGGATGAATTTGACCCGACCGGTGAGGCGGTAGTGACGATCGGTAGCGATGCGCTCCCCTTCGGGGCGCTCTAGCAGGTCTTGGTTCTCGGCGAGAAACCGTGCCGAGGGGGTACCGCGACGGCGGCCGGCGGGGTAGGGGTTGATCCCCTCCCGGCGCAGAGTGTCGGCCTTTTTGATGCGTTCTTGGACGTAAGGGTTGTCGAATATCAATGGAGCTCCTGTCGTTTACTTTTTGGTCTCGTGTTCCCGGCACTCTTTACAGATGCCGATAATCTTCATGGCGTGGTCGGTCATTTCGAAATCGAACTTCTTCGCCACCGCCTCCTGCTGCTTCTCGATGGTCTCGTCGCAAAACTCGATGATTTTGCCGCAGCGGATACAGATGAGATGGTCGTGGTGCTTCTTCAGACCGATCTCGTACCGTTTCCCCTCCTTGCCGAAAGAGATGGAGTCGGCCAGTCCCTCCTCTTCGAGAAGGCTGAGGGTCCGGTAGACCGTGGCGATGCCCACCTTGGCGCCCGGATCAGCCTGCTGGACGAGCCGATGGATCTCCTCGGGGGAGAAGTGGCCCGGATTCTCGTAGAGCGCCTTGAGCACCAGCTCCCTTTGGCGGGTGAATTTTAGTTGTTTTTCTTTGAGGATCCTCTTAAGCTCCTCCAGAAGAAAATCGTACTCGACCATGGCGGAACTCAGTGGGGTTTTTCGTGATTTTGTTGCTTCCGGAGTTTAAGCGGCTCGGCGGGGGGAAGAACCATGACGGCTTTGCCCGTGGTGACCAGAAGAGGATAGAGTCTGCTATGAGTTCTTTGTGCGGCGAATTTTTCACGAAAGAGTTTCGTCTGGGAGAAGGCTGCGACGATGATCGAGAGAATGAGAAAATACTTGATCAGCGCGGTCACATAGCCCAGAGTCGTATTGACGATGCGGGGAAGTGAAACGGTGGAGGAGAGCCCTCTGCCGAGGAGAACGACCGCTCCCCAGATGAGTAGGAGCACAACGAGAAAGCAGAGCAGCTGGGTCAGTGCCGGACCGCCGAGGAGAAGACTCTTCTGCTGGAGCCAGTGGGTCAGGAAGGAAGCGCTGCGGGATGCGACGGCAACACCTCCGACAATGCCGATCAATTGGGTTGCTTCCCGGATGAAGCCGTTGAGTGTTCCTTTGAGTGCCAGCAGCAGAATCAGCGCAATGAGAATCCAATCTACGATATCGGGGGAAAGCACGAAATCTCCTTTGTTAGAGCTGTTTTTTCAGCTCATCGGGGCGGTTGGAATACTGCAGTGCCGTTTCGCGGCTGATCAGTCCCTGACGCAGGAGGCGGAGCATCACCTGGTTTTGTGTCTGCATTCCGCTCTCCTCCTGTCCCAACTGCATGGCGGAGTAAATCTGGTGCACCTTGTCTTCGCGAATCAGGTTGGCGATGGCATGGTTGGTGACGAGGATCTCAGGAACGGCGACCCGTCCGCCGCCGATTTTTGGAACAAGTGCTTGAGAGATGACGGCGACGAGAGAGCTGGAGAGCATCGCCCGAACCTGGGGTTGTTCGTCTCCTCCGAAAACATCGATGATTCGGTTGACAGTGCCCGGAGCGGAGTTGGTATGCAGCGTCGCAAAGACCAGGTGTCCGGTTTCCGCGGCAGTCAGAGCGGCGGAGATGGTCTCCTTGTCCCGCATCTCCCCGATGAGAATGATGTCCGGATCCTCCCGCATGGCGTATTTGAGGGCGGTGGCGAAACTGCGGGTATCTTCTCCGACACTACGATGAGAAAAGACGCATTTTTTGTGTTGGTGGACGAATTCGACGGGATCTTCCACCGTGATGATGTGTTTGGATTCGTGGAGGTTGATCTCATTGAGCATTGCGGCCAGGGTTGTCGATTTACCCGAACCGGTGGGGCCTGTAACAAGGATCAATCCCTTTTCCCGTTGGATCAATTTGCTGTAGACTGGAGGAGCGTCGATCTCCTCGAGACTGGGGAGTTTGACGGGGATAACCCGGAAAGCCGCTGCCATATCGCCGAGCGTTCGGTAGTAGTTGACCCGGAAACGTCCTATCCCTTCGAGCTCGACTGCAAAGTCCAGTTCGTTGGTCTCCTCGAAGACTTTCTTCTGTTTCTCCGTCATGAGGGTGTAACACATCTCTTCGATGTCTTCACCGGTAAGACGGGGCATGTTGATCGGGCGCAATTTGCCGTCGAGACGCAACAGCGGCTCTTTTTTGGCGATAAGATGTAGGTCGGAGGCTTTGTGGACGACAACGCTTTGAAGCAGTTTTTTTACGTTGATATTGCTCATGATGGACTTTGGACTTTATTCAATGATGGCGGGAACGATGAAAAAATCGTCCCGTGCTTCGGGAGCGTGTTCGAGGATAATTTTTGGAACCTCCGGATCGTTGAGAGGAAGATCCTCACGTAGAGGAGTTCCTCCGTCGAGCGTCGAAAAGTAACTGTCGAGTTCTTCGGTATCGAGCTCTTTGAGGTTTTCGACATAGGCGAGTATCTCCGAGAGTTGTTCCAGGACCTCTTCCCGTTTCTCTTCGGCGATTCTCAAATGCGAAAGTTTTTCGAGTTTTTCCAATACACTGATATCCACCGTCTGTGCTCCTCGGTTTTGTCTGTTTTTTGAAAGTAGGGACAATTATAGTGTAAAACGGTTTAAGGTGCTCCGTCTCCTCTGGATATAATATCGCCAAAAAAGAGGAGTGCGCATGCAGATCGAGACGTTGCTCGAAGGAGAAGCCGTCGATTCGATGGAGCTGGAGGCGTTGCTTGAGGCTCGTAAAAAAAAAGAGGCGGATTTTATGCTGGTGGACGTACGTGAAGTTTTCGAATACGAGCAGGGACATCTGCCCGGTGTGGATCTACTGCGCCCGACTAGTACCTTTTCGGACTGGGCAGCCGAATTGATTGAAATGAGCCGCCAAAAGCCTGTAATCCTCACTTGTCGTACAGGAAATCGGACAGGCCAGGTTCAGAGGATATTGTTGCAAAACGGTGCCGAAAAGTTGATCGATCATCGGGGAGGGATCATGACGTGGCAGGGGGAGGTCGTCCGTGACTGAGATGCAGGCACCGTTGAATGTCGTCGATCTGCTGATCCGGTTGCTTTCGGCCCCTTCGGTGACGCCGGACGATGCGGGTCTGATGGATTTCGTCGAAGCTTATCTCCCCGGCTACGAAGCGATCCGCATCGAGGAGGGCGGGGTGAAAAATCTCTTTCTCTCCCGAACGTTCGGCGAAGGGGAACATCTCTGTTTTGCCGGGCATGTTGATGTGGTTCCACCGGGAGAAGGATGGGAAAGCGACCCTTTTGTTCCGCTGGTCCGTGACGGTGAGATCGTCGCCCGGGGAGCTCAGGATATGAAAAGCGGGGTGGCTGCTTTCCTGGCGGCGATGCGGGAAGCCGAACGTTTCTCCGGTACGCTTTCTTTGCTGTTGACTTCTGACGAAGAGGGTGAAGCGACCTACGGGACGCAGATCATGTTGCGGCATCTTCGAGAAATCGGCCGATTGCCTGATTATGCTATCGTGGCCGAGCCGACTTGCGAGGAGCGCTTCGGCGATGCCGTCAAGATCGGGCGGCGCGGATCCATCAACGGCGTGATCGAAAAACGGGGCCGTCAGGGGCATGCCGCCTATCCCGAAAAGGCGGTCAACCCCATTCACAAGGTCGCCCAGGTCCTCCCCAAAATGGCGGGGGTCAATCTGGATGAGGGGGACGAATTCTTTGCCCCCAGTCAGTTTGTCATCACCGACATCCGGGCCGGGATGGAAGTGACCAACGTCACGCCGGGCAAACTCAAAATGATGTTTAACGTCCGCAACAATACCCATACGGATCTGAAGGATGTGGAGGAGTTTGTCCATAAATATTTTTCGGGAATGGATTACGATTTGCGACTCAGTCAAAGTGCCAAACCCTTCGTCACCGATCCCGATACCCGGGTCGTAAAAGTTTTGGACGAGGCGATTGCCGCGGAGACGGGAGAGCGCCCCAAGCACTCCACTGCCGGCGGGACAAGCGACGCACGCTTTTTTGCCGAGTACGGCGTCAAAGTGGTGGAGTTCGGTGTGCGCAACGATACCATCCATGCTCCCAACGAACGGGTGGCTATAGACGAAGTCGAAGGGCTCTATCGGGTCTTTCGACGGGTCATCGAGAGTTTTTGATGGAACTCTGGCAACCGGTCGCCCTGAGTCTCCTGGCCGAAACGGTGGAGACGGCCTGGCAGTATGCCCCGACAATGCGCGATGTGATGGAAAAGGCATGGCGGCTCTACCGGCGCTCGATCTTCCTCCTCCTGCTCGGGCACACCGGTTATCTTTACCTTCTGTATCTATCACTGCGCTACGGCCTGCTCGATTGGCCCATCATCGTCGCCATCGCTTTGAAAACCCTCGATATTTTTACCAAAATAGAGATAATTCGTAGAGTTTATGTCCGGGGAGAGATCGATTTGGTGACGGATGAGATGCTCTCGATGCGGATACCTCTTTGGCTCTGGATGATCGGTCCGTTGACCTATCCCTGGCTGGTCTGGATGGCATTTACCCATGCTTCGACGGCTTTTTGACCCGTTCCAGGAGGATGAAGAGGATTGTTTTAGTTCTCGAAGCACCGTCATCCGTACCGTCGTTGCGGGATCCATCAAGATAACTTTTCATTATTTGATTTCGGGTGTTAGGTTTCGGGTATTGAGGAATATCTCTCTTGTTTTTGACATTTTTGATTGGAATATATTACCGCACCCAGAGCACGGAACGCGAATTGCAAATTGAGTCCTCTGAAAAACCCTCGTCATTCCGGACTTGATCCGGAATCCAGGGCTACAAGTACCCATGAAACCGTGGATCCTGAATCAAGTTCAGGATGACGGAGTCGCGTCGTTTCGGTTTTTCAGAGTACTCAATTATTTGAGAGACGGAAGAAAAGTTTATCGAGTCGTACGTACAGGAATCCTATTCGTTGCGCAAGACTTTGAGTGGATCGGTGGAGGCGGCTTTGCGGGCGGGGTAGAGTGCGCTGAGTAGAACGATAAAGGCGGTTCCGGCCAGAATCATGAAAAAATCTCCGGGAAGCAGATCGACGGGGAGATGACTCGTACCGTAGACGTCGGCGGGGAGGGTGATGATGTCGAAATGGGTCAGGATCCAGATACCGAGGAAGCCCAGCACTGTCCCGGCGACAATACCCGCACTGCCGATGAGAACTCCCAGTCGGAAAAAGATCTGTCGGATCTCTCGACGTGTCGCCCCCAAAGTTCTCAGTAGTGCGATCTCTTTGCGGCGGCTCATCACGGTCATCAGAAGTGAACTGACGATGTTGAGCGACGCGACGAGGATGATGAGAAGCAGGACAAGAAAGAGCGCCTTTTTTTCCATCTGCATCGCCGAGAAGAAATTGCCGTTTTGTTGCCACCACCCTTCGACATCGGCATCGTCGGGGAGGAGGGCTTTGACGCGGTCGATCAGTTCCATCGGCCGGTCGGTATAGAGGTGCAGACCGTCGAAACGATCGGGATCTTTTTTTAGAATTTTCTGAAAGGCTTTCAAACCGGTATAGAGGATCGCTTTGTCGTAAGCCTTGAGTCCGGAATCGAAGGTCCCGGTGAGGAGAAAGCGCTTCTGCAAAGGCATGGAGCCGAAGCCCACCGCCTGCTGCTGGGAGAAGTAGAGTGTGATTTTGTCTCCGATCCCGGCTCCCAGGGTTCGAGCCAGATCGTCACCGGCGATGAGATCGAAGGTGCCGTAGCTGCGGTTGGCATCGTACGCTTTGGCGAAGACGGAGTTGATCGCCGCCTCTTTGCGGAAGTCGACCCCATAGAGCAGGCCGCCGTCAATGGCATCGGCATATTTGACAATGACTTGGGTCGTATAGAAAGGACTTACTTTGACATCCGGAAGGGCTTTTTCGATCTTTTCCATCGTACTGCGGCGTACCCCCCCGCCGAAGCTGACGACCGTCAGAGGATAGTTCATGACAAAGAGTTTTTTCTCGAACTCTTTTTGTGTACCGTTCATGATGCCCATCGCGATCATCAGGACCATGACGCCGGCTGCGATGCCTAGAAAAGCGAGCATGGCGGAGATAAAAATGAAAGGATTGTCACGATCGTATCGAAGATAATAACGGACGATGCGTCGGACGACGCGGGGGTCGGAAGGCAGCGCCATCAGGCCAGGAGGCCCTTCTTCGGACCGCTTTTGCCGCAGCAGTTTTTGTATTTCTTGCCGCTGCCGCAGGGGCAGGGGTCGTTGCGCTTGGGTTTGTGAGGAGCGACGTATGGAGTGTGCTGCGCGTCGGTCGTATCCTCGGGGAGTTCTTGATATTCGTTGCTGATGAGTTCGTCTTCGTCGAGGGCCAGCTCCTCAAGCATCCGCTCAGCGGCTTCGAGCTCCTCTTCGGGGGCGCTGAAGTCGAACTGTACCAGATAGAGGAGTTTGGTCGATTCGAATTTGATACGGCGCACCAGAGCTTCGAAGAGACGGTAACTCTCCTGCTTGTATTCGACGAGAGGATCTTTCTGATTGTAGCCGCGCAGGCCGATTCCGGTTTTGAGGACATCCATCTCGTAGAGGTGTTCACGCCATTGGGTGTCGAGGATCTGGAGCATGAGGATCTTTTCGATCTCCTTGCGCTGCTCTTCGTCGAAGACCGCCATCTTCTCTTCGTAGGCCTGTTTGAGGATCTCCAGGGTTTTTTGGCGGATTTCGTCGGCATCCATCCCTCCGAGCTCTTTGGGATCGATCTCTACGCCGGTATATTCGCGTACCAGTGTCAAGAAACCCTCGAGGTCGTAGTCTTCACTGGGTTGTCCGGAGAAGATTTCCGCTTCATGGAGGAGGTAGTCGATGAGCTCTTCGCGGTTTTGCTCGATCTTGGCTTCGATGTCATACTCGGGATCGAGAAGCTGATTGCGGAAGGCGTAGATTGCTTTACGCTGATAGTTGGCGACGTCGTCGTACTCCAGGATATTTTTTCTGGACTCGTAGTGCATCGCTTCGACCTTCTTTTGGGCCTTTTCGATGCTGCGGCTGACGAGTTTGGATTCGATGTACTCTCCCTCTTCCATCCCCATGGAGTTCATAATCTTCTGGATCCGGTCGCCGCCGAAGATGCGCAGGAGGTTGTCCTCGAGGCTGAGGTAGAACTGGCTCTCACCCGGATCGCCCTGACGTCCGGAGCGCCCTCGCAGCTGATTGTCGATCCGGCGACTCTCGTGGCGCTCGGTTCCCAGGATCGCCAGGCCGCCCAACTCCCGAACTTCGTCGTCGATCTTGATGTCGACGCCCCGGCCCGCCATATTGGTAGCGACGGTGACGGCGCCTTTCTGACCGGCGTTTTTGATGATCTCCGCTTCCTGGGCGTGGTTTTTGGCGTTGAGGACGTTGTGGGGGATCTTCTCTTTTTTGAGCCGCTCGTGGATCATTTCGCTCTTTTCGATCGAGGCGGTCCCGACGAGAACGGGCTGGCCCTTGGCGTGGAGCTCTTTGATCCGTTTGACCACGGCGTTGAGTTTGTCCTGCTCGGTCTTGAAGATCAAGTCGGGCTTGTCGATCCGCTCGACGGGGACGTTGGTCGGGATGGAGATGACATCCAGGCCGTAGATCTGGCTGAACTCCGTCGCCTCGGTCTGGGCGGTTCCGGTCATCCCGGCGAGCTTTTCGTACATCCGGAAGTAGTTCTGATAGGTGATCTCGGCGAGGGTCTGGGACTCTTCTTGGATTTTGACGCCCTCTTTGGCTTCGAGGGCCTGATGGAGTCCTTCGCTGTAACGACGTCCTTCACTGAGACGGCCGGTAAATTCGTCGACGATGATCACTTCGCCGTCGCGGACGACGTAGTCGACGTCCCGCTCGAAAAGATTGTGGGCTTTGAGCGCCTGGTCGAGGTGGTGGACCATTGCGGCATTTTCGAGACTGAAGAGGTTATCGACGCCGAAGAGTTTCTCGGCTTTTTCGAGCCCCTCTTCAGTCATAATGATTGTCCGGTTCTTTTCATCGACGACGAAATCACCGGTTGTTTTCTTGGGTTCGCCCGCGCGAGTGGGGATCTCTTCGCCCCGTTCGAGCTGCTGAGCCACTTTGTCGGCGATCATGTAGAGATCCTGATCGCGTTGGGTGGGGCCGGAGATGATGAGCGGAGTCCGGGCTTCGTCGATAAGAATGGAGTCCACTTCGTCCACGATGGCATAGTAATGGTCGCGTTGGACCTTCTCCTCGAGGCGGACTTTCATGTTGTCTCGCAGATAGTCGAAACCGTACTCGTTGTTTGTACCGTATGTGATGTCGGCATCGTACTGAGCCTTGCGCTCGGCGTCGTCCTGGATTTCGCTGGTGATGCAGCCGGTACGGTAACCCAGAAATTCGTAGAGGCGTCCCATGTCGGTGGCATCACGCTTGGCCAGATAGTCGTTGACCGTGACGACGTGAACGCCGCGTCCGAGCATCGCATTGAGTGCGACGGGGAGGGTGGCCACGAGAGTTTTACCCTCTCCGGTCTTCATCTCGGCGATGTTGCCCTCGTGCAGGACCATCCCTCCGACAAGTTGTACGTCGTAATGGCGCAGTCCCAGGACTCGCTTGCTCGCTTCCCGGGTGATAGCGAAAGAGTCATAGAGCACGTCGTCGAGACTCTTTTCTCCCGCTTTGACGGATTGACGCAGAGTGTCGAAAGCCGACTGGAGCTCTTCGTCGCTCATCTTTTCGTATTTGGGCTCCAGATCGTTGATCTTTTTCGCCCGTTTCATGTACTGTTTCACTTTTCGGTCGTTGGCGGTACCGATAACGTTCATCAATGTATTGATCATACTTTTATAGCCTTCTCTCACCGTAGAAAATGGCCTCAATTTTATCGAAAAATCCGTTAATGCTTATTGGGCGAATTTTTGCAGCCGAAGGGCAGGGAAAAGATGGGCCTTTTGGTCGCCTCTTTATGGAATTGGATATGATTGCGTAAAAAATAGAGATCAGGATATGATAAAACGAATGGTGATCGCAATGCTGGGAATAGAGATGTTCGTTTTTGGCGGGGGAATCCAAATTCCCGTCGCCTTTCAGGCCGATTTCCTCCAGAAAGTGACCAATCCGAAGAAGAAGGTGATCCTCTATAGGGGGACGGTGACGATGAAAGCGCCGTCGATGCTGAAGTGGATCTATCGGGAACCGACGCGCAAAGAGGTATGCAGCGACGGCAAAGAGGTTTTGGTGGTCGATCACGATCTGGAGCAGGCGACGACCTATCGGATGCAAAAACGCTTCGATCTGGCGGCGGTCCTACGCAGTGCGCGTCCGTACCGGGAGGGGATCTACGTCGCCCGCTACAACGGGCGCAACTACACCATAGCCGTCGATGCCGAGGGACGCGTGAGCCAGATTGCATACCATGACGATATGGACAACGTCGTCAATATCCACTTTCAACATGTCCGTTATCTCAAAAAGGCCCCCTCGAATCGCAAGCTTCGCTGCACCGTTCCGGGGACGTACGATCGGATCGGAGGCTGAGCGAAGATGCTGGAGAAACTGCTCGCCCAATTCAACGTCGATGCGATGGTTTTCGGCGCGATCGTCGCGTCGGTGATTTTGGCTTTTGTCCTGGTGGTGGTGATTTTCAGTGTCCGCTACAAAAGTCAGCAGGAGAAGATCGAGGATCTGAAATTCCGTCTGGCGGAGAAGAAGGAGAAGATCTCTCTGCTGGAAGAGAGCCTGCGGGAGGTGCAGATCCTCAACGCCTCCCAGCTGCAGGAGATCCAGCAATATCAGGATCTCGAAGAGCGCTTCGCGAAAGAACAGGAGAAGATCGAGACACAGCTCAAAGCGGCCAAGGAGCGCATCGAAGCACAGATGGAGAAGATCAGCTCTTTGGAAGGGACTCGTAGAGAGCTCGAGGCCAAACTCGAAAACGCCCAAGAGAATCTGGCCAAAGCCGAAGAAGAAGTGGACAAAGCGCTGCAACGCAACGAGTTCTGGGTGCAGCAGCTTTCGGAACTTCGGACCAAACACGAAGCGGTGAAGATGC
>JALWNT010000008.1 GCA_027080995.1 Campylobacteraceae bacterium
TCGTGGGTTACGGCAAAGGGCAGCCCCGTCAGCGGTACGACGCTCTCGCTGTATTTGGCGCCGCTTTTTTCCAGCTGTGCCTTGCCTTTGCCCACGACGGCGTAGGAGCACGGCAGCGTGTGGATGAATTTGACCACACGCTCCAGATCGATCAGCTCGGGTCGTTTGCCCAGGATGCGGCGCACCACATAGAGCACCTCCGCCCTGGCGGCGTGGGCCAGCTGAAGCTTGCCGTTGCAGTCGCCGACGGCGTAGTGATCTCTTAGCGTCGTTTCGAAATGTTCATCGGTGACGATCCCCTTTTTATCGATCTCTATTTCAGGCGTTTGGATCGCGTCGGTGACTGCATGCCGACCCGTAGCCACCAGCAGCGTCGGTACATAGTGCTCTTTGCCATCAATGAAAGTGATATGCACCCCCCGTTTGGTGGTCTTGGCACTTTGGATGGAGCGGTTTGAAAGCAGCGTCACCCCCAGGCTCTGCATCTGTTTCATCAGATTTTGGGAGATCATCGGATGGGATCTGCGCAGCAGCGCATCATGCCGCCAAATGAGCTCCGTTTCCACTCCCGAAGCGGCAAAAAAGCTCGCCATCTCCAGCCCGATCGCCCCATCGCCGTAGACGCCGATCTTTTCGGGCAGCTTTTGCATATTGAGCACGTCGTCGCTGGTGATGACGCTTTGGCCGTCGTAGTCGATACCTTCGGGAATAAAAGGGCGCGACCCCGTGCCGATAATCACGAAGCACCCCGTCAGCTTCCTATCACCCGCCTCCACGGTATGGGGCGCGATCACTTTGCCCTCGCCGGCGATGATGTCGACGTGGGCGCACTGCTTCGTGATCGCTTTCGTCGCCCGCTGTAAAAGCGCCTCTTTCTCCGCATCCAGTTTCGCCATATCCAGCGTCACGCTTCCGCTAAAATGCCCCTTTTTCGCTTTACGGACCGTCTCGGCCGCCTCCAGGTACATTTTGGAAGGGATGCAGCCGTTGTTCAGGCAAGTACCGCCCAGATGCTCGGGATTTTTCTCCACCAACGCGCATCTAAGCCCCGCCTTGGCGGCCACCACGGCCCCCGCGTAGTTGAGACCGCCGCCTAAAAAAACGATATCGTAATCGTATTGCATGACAAAACCTTTTTAATCAATCAAAAGTAATAGCTTCCTCTGGACTTGCTTAAGAAGAGAGTCTTCAAGCTTCATAATTTTTTCGGCTCTACGTTGGACGAAATCGAGACTCTTGACCTGATCGGCCAAAATCACCCCCTTCACAGGCAAATTCTCAGGGAGTCGCACTTCGAAAGGGTATCCTTTGATCTTTGTCGTAATGGGTAGACAGATACAAAGTGACGTTTTGGCGTGATATGCAGAAGGAGAAAGAATCAGCGCAGGCCGTCTGCCGCGCTGTTCATGACCCATTTGAGGATTGAAATCGAGCCATACGACATCCCCACGTGCAGGGATATATCCCTTACCAGATTTCATGGCCGATCGCTTCACCGGTATCGATCTCGGAATGAAGATTCTCCGGCGTAATCTGTTCCAGTAGCGATGAAAGTTCTTCACGGCGCTTTGGAACAAGAATCAATTTTCCATTCTCGACTTTCATATCGAGTTTCGATTCGTTGTCGACCTCCAAAGACTCGGCAATATCTTTAGGCAAGCGGATCGCCAACGAATTACCCCATTTTTTGATCGCTATCGTCATGATGGCACCTTTCATTTTGGTATATACATCATGATACTTCATC
>JALWNT010000009.1 GCA_027080995.1 Campylobacteraceae bacterium
TGGAGTACAAGGAGATCTTCGGCGACGACTTCTATCTGGAGCTGATGCGCCACGGCATCGGCGATCAGCAGCGCATCGACGAGCAGATCATCCGCCTCTCGCTGGAGACCGGGATCAAAATCGTCGCTACCAACGACACCCACTACACCAATCCCGAAGATGCCGACGCCCACGAAGCCTTTATGTGCATCGCGATGAACAAAGAGTACAACGACCCCAACCGCCTCCGCCACTCGGTGCACGAATTTTACGTCAAATCCCCCGAAGAGGTCGCCCGGCTCTTCGTCGACATTCCCGAAGCTCTGGAGAATACCCAGGAGATCGTCGACAAATGCAACCTGGAGATCAAACTGGGCAATCCCACGCCTCCCAACTTCAAATTTACCCGGGAGCGGGCGGCGCTGGCGGGCCTAGAGCTGCCTGAACCGGAGCAGGAGTACTCTCTGGCCAACGACATCGTCCTCTTTGAGCACGAGGCCCGCAAGGGCTTGGCCAAACGCCTGGAGCACGTTCCCGAAGAAAAACACGCCGAGTACAAAGAGCGTCTCGAGACCGAGATCGGCATCATCAACTCGATGAAATTCCCCGGCTATATGCTGATCGTCTGGGATTTCGTCCGGGCGGCCAAGGAGATGGGGATCCCCGTGGGGCCCGGCCGGGGGTCTGCGGCAGGAAGCCTGGTGGCTTACTCTTTGCAGATCACCGACATCGATCCGATGCCCTACGGCCTGCTCTTCGAGCGTTTCCTCAACCCGGAGCGCGTGAGCATGCCCGATATCGATATGGACTTTTGCCAGAGCCGCCGCCAGGAGATCATCGACTACGTGGTGGACAAATACGGCCGGGTCAACGTCGCGCAGATCATCACCTTCGGCAAACTTCTCGCCAAGGGGGTGATCCGGGACGTCGCGCGGGTGATGGGGATGAGCTACGCCAAAGCCGACGCGTTCGCCAAGCTGATCCCCGACGAACTGGGCATCACGCTCAAAAAAGCCTACGAAAAAGAGCCCAAGATCAAGGAGCTCGTCGAGAGCGATCCCGAAGCGGCCACCGTCTGGCGCTACGCCCTGGCTCTCGAAGGGCTCAACCGCAACGCCGGGACCCACGCCGCCGGGGTCGTCATCTCCAACGAACCCCTCTGGGAGAAGACTCCGCTCTTCAAACCCAGCGGCCAGGAGACTTTGGCGACGCAGTACAGCGGCAAATACGTCGAGGATGTGGATCTGATCAAGTTCGACTTCCTCGGCCTCAAGACGCTGACGGTCATCGAAGAGGCGTTGCAGCTCATCGAGAAGCGCCACGGCAAACGCATCGATTTCAAAAAGGTCGACATCAACGACCCCAAAGTCTACGACTACATCGCCACCGGCAACACGCTGGGACTCTTCCAGATCGAATCGGCGGGGATGCAGGATCTGGCCAAAAAGCTCAAACCCAGCACCTTCGAAGATATCATCGCGATGCTGGCGCTTTACCGCCCCGGCCCGATGGAGTCGGGGATGCTGGATGACTTCGTCGAGCGTAAGCACGGTCGGGCGGAGATCACCTATATGTTCCCCGAGCTCGAGCCGATCCTCAAACCCACCTACGGGGTCATCGTCTATCAGGAGCAGGTGATGCAGATCGTCCAGACCATCGGAGGCTTCTCCCTAGGGGGCGCCGACCTGGTCCGCCGCGCGATGGGAAAAAAGATCAAGGAGGAGATGGACAAACTCAAAGGGGAGTTCGCCGAAGGAGCGGCCAA
>JALWNT010000010.1 GCA_027080995.1 Campylobacteraceae bacterium
CTTGGCCGCGAGACCGCCGACCCAGGTGTCTTTGCCGCTGTGGGTGTTGACGATATCGATGCGCTCCCGGCGGATCAAACGGACCAGTCCTCCCAGCGTTCGCAGGTCCGTGTTGCCTCGGAAGGGGTAGGTGTAAACGGGTATGCCCTCTTGCAGGGCTTTTTTGCGGATCGTCGCGTGCTCTCGGCAGGCAAGGGAGACGTCGATGCCCCGTTCGCGCACGGCCAGCATTTCGTTGAGGATGCGGATCTCCTGCCCTCCCCATCCGTCGGACCATTCGGTATGTAGAACTTTAATAGGAAAAACTTTATTAATATTCATCAGTTTTCAACTCTTTGACATACTTCCAGAAAGTGTATTGCGCATAAAGCCTAGCAATGAGGTACCCGTGCCAGCCGTCGCGAAATCCCTGCTTTATAACATACATACGCCAAAATGTCCACAGAGGATTGAGCAGCGCTTTGAGGCGGTCGGGTTTGGCGCCGAGGGTGGAGTAACGATTCTGTTTGGCGATGAATTCTTCGACGCTGTCGTAGGCGTAGTGGATCATCGGATGGTGGAGGGTGGCGATTTTGTGATCCGTCACCACCTTTTCGTGAACCTCATTATCAGTAAAGCGGGCTTTTTGTCGGTCGAAAAGGCGCACCGTGGCATCGGGATAGAGGCCGCCGTGACGGATGGCTTTGCCGAAAAAATAGTTGAGACGGGGGACGGCATAGGCCGAGAAAGCCGGGTCGCTCAGGGTCTGCAGGATCTCTTCGCGCAGATCCGCACAGATCACTTCGTCACTGTCGAGGACGTAGATCCAGTCGTTGGTTGCCAGCTCCACTGCGCGTTGTTTTTGCCGTCCGAACCCCAGCCACGCCTGATGCTCGATCCTGCATCCGGCCTCTTGGGCGATCTCCAGGGTCCGGTCGGTCGATCCGCTGTCGAGGATCAGCACTTCATCGGCGAAAGCGGCCGAAGCCAGCACTTCCCCCAGGTGCTTTTCGCTGTTGAGAGTAAGGATCACGACGGAGAGGGGCTCACGGGACACGGTAGAGCTCCTCGTACTGATTTTTCCAGCGCTGATGGAGCCAGAGCCACTCGTCGGGCTTTTGGCGGATCACCTTTTCGGTGACGGCGGCCTGGCGGCGGATCTGATCGAGAATGTCGGCGTCGGGATCGTCGCTTTTTCGTACCGGAAGCGGTGTGTGGAAAGTTACCGTCCAATGCCGATCATTCTCGGTCCGGCTGAAGACCGGAATGACCACGGCGTCGAATTTGCGGGCCAGGATCGCCGCTGCGGGGGTGTGGCGGGCTTTGTGCCCGAAGAAATCGATCAACTCCCCCTGTTTACTGGCGGTGTTCTGATCGACGACCAGCCCCAGGGCCTCTCCCGCTTTCATGGCGCGGATCATCGCCTTCATGGCGTTTTGTTTGGGAATCATCCGCACGCCGAACTGCTCCCGGGTGGCCCGGAGGATCCTGTCGGCCCAGGCCCAGTCCAGAGGGCGACCGACCACGGAGAGAGGGATATGGAATTTCGCGGCGATGGCCAGGGTCCCCAGCTCCCAGTTGCCGTAGTGGGCGGTGACAAAGAGGATCGGTTTGCCGCTTTGCAGAGCCTGATGGAGGATCTCTTCGTGTTCGAAGGTTACTTTGGAGAGGATCGCTTCGCGGCTTGCTCCCTGATTGAAGAGCGTATCGAGGGCGACGATCATGAGGTTTTCGTAGCTGCGCATAATGATACGCTCCTTTTCTTCGCGGCTCATCGTATCGCCGAAGGCCAGATCGAGATTGACCCGGGCGATGTGGGTATGGCGTCGGTCGAGAGCCTTGGCGGTGCGGGCGGTGAGTCGGATCATCGTCCGATGCACGGGCCGGGGAATGGCACGCAAGATCCCCTGCACGAGGCGAAATCCGAGAGGCAGATTGCGTCGGGTTTTGTCGTTCATCGTTGCGTTACCTGATCCGAGAGTCTCATTCTTTGTCATTCGCTTTTCGTCGTTCGTTGTTCGTGATCCGTGAAACGGTTTTTTGGAATGCGAAGCACGGACGCACCTATTCCAACTTTTGGGATTATAGCATTCGGTTGCATCTTTCTCGGGGGTTTTCGGTGCGGGATCATGGTCACTCCTCAGGAAGATGCTCTTTGAGACGCTGGACGAAGTAGAGGCCGGTTCCCAGCATCAGCAGGGTGATGGCATAGAGGACGGTGTAGCCGAACCACTGCAGGATGAATCCGCCGGGGATGGAGAAGAAGAGGCCGACGGAGACGATTGTCGACTGGATCGCGACGTAGACGGGGCGTTTCTCTTCGCTGGCGATCTCGAGGACGAGGTTCATATCGGCGTTGCGAAACCCGTCGATGCCGATACCGAAAAGCAGGAAGATCGTCGCGTAGATCCAGGCGTTGTGGGCGAAAAAGGCGAGAAAAAAAGCGGTGCCCATCAGAGCGTAGGCGGTCTGAAGCATCCGGGCGTAGTGTGTGCCGAAGCGCTTCCAGAGGAAGAAATTTCCCAAAACGCTGCCGAACATCTGGACGGTGATAAAGCTTCCGACGAGCCAGCCGCTGAGGTGAATCGTCTCTTTAGCCTGAAGAATGACGAAGGGCATCGCGAGGAGGAAGGAGTAGCCCATCAGTGAAGCGCCGATCTGGATGCGCAGACGTTCGTCGTCGCGCAGGATAGCCCAAGCGTTGCGCAGGAAATGCACAAAGCTCTCTTCGCGGCGGCTGACCCGCTCTTTGGGAGGCTCGTCGATGCTGGCGAAGGCGGCCAGCCCCAGGGCCATCAAAAAAGCACTGAGCATAAAGAGCATCGCGTAGCTTTCGGGTGCCTGGAATCGCTCCAGGACCCAGCCGGCGATTCCGCCGCTGAGGATCGCTCCCACCGAGGACCAGAGCTGACGGTTGGCCATGGTGCGGCCGCGTCGGCTGCGGTCGAAGACTTTGGCGATGATCTCTTTGAAGTAGATCCCCCCGAAGCCGGCGACGAAGCTGAATCCGAAGAGTCCTATGCCGATGAGCCAGAGGGTGAGGGTGGGGTTGCGGTCGCCGACGAAGTGGATCGCCGCCCCGATAAGGAACCAGAAAAGGAAGCGAAAGAGAAAAACCAGCCGCATCAGCGGCATCACCCGGGCGTAGCTCTGGGCGTAGAAAGCGGCCACCAGCTGCACGGCGATGGCGCCGCCGCGCAGGAGGGAGGCGAAGAGGCCGACCAGGGCGAGATTGGAGCTGAAGTGGTGCACGATCAGCGGCAAAATGGTGCTGGGTTCGGCGACGGTGGTGGCGACGGAGAGAAAAAAACCGTGTAGGGCGTTTTTGAGGTTGTCGATCCGGTATCTATCCATCTATCGGCTCCTTAGAATATCGAGGGGATTGCGAGGGGTATCGTTTTGCGCCTCCATCCGGGGATGGGGTCGGCGGGTATGTCTGCGGTGTCGGCGAAAAGGTGGCCCGGTACGCACCGAGGGACTTTCTACCTGCGCGTCGGCAGCCAGTGCGAAGGTTTCGGGCGTGACGTAGCCAAAGCGGCTGGAGGGGTGCCAGAGCAGCCATCCCGAGCTGCCGAGGGATTCGGCGGCGCGGATCTGTGCGGCGATCTCCCGTTCCCGATAGGGGAGTCGGCTGTAGGCATAATCCCGGAATGCCTGGAGCCAGGGGCGGAATTTTTTGGCGGGAACGCCGCGGGCGATCCCTTTTTGGAGGCTGATGCGCACGATCTCGTAGGGGTGGGCCGCCGGATTGGAGAAGGCGACGCTGCCGCGGCTGAAGCCCGAGGGGTAGAGCATCGGGTAGAGATAGTCGACGTGGGGAGCCATCTTTTCCAGGATCTGGCCGATGCGGGTGTCGGTGCGGTTCCAGAGGACGTAACCGAAGATATCCGCGGAGACTTTGACACCGAGAGGGTGGAGGCGGCTTCGGGCGTTGTGCAAAAAGGTATCGATGGCGTCGACGCGGTTGTCTCGGGTGTCGGGCCGGTCGTAGCGCAGTCCGCGACGGGCGGGGAAGCGGATGTAGTCGAAATTGATCTCGTCGAAACCGAGGCGGGCGACCTCTTCGGCGATCTCGAGGGTGTATCGCCGCGCTTCGGGGTCGAAAGGGTCGACCCAGCTCTCACCGTGCCGATCCCTCCAGACACCGCCCTCGGGGGTTCGCACCGCCCGGGAGGGAAAGGCGCGTGCCTGACGCCGGTCTTTGAAGACGGCGAGGCGGGCGATGAGGTAGATGCCCCGGGATTTGAGCGTTTGGACGTAGGCGCGGATGTCGTCGATCGCGGCGAATTTCGAGGCGCGGATGCGCCGGGGTTCTGCAAGTTCGCTGCGGTATGTCAGGTCTCCCCTGACGTTTTTCATATCGATGATCAGGGCGTTCATCGGCGTCTTCTCGAGGATACGCAGCGCTTTTTTGAACTGGGGGGTGCTCGGTTTGGCGGTGTGGCGGTTGAGGTAGAGGGCCCGGATCTCCGATTTCAGCTCGAACGGGTTGTCACTGACGTTACACTCGTTGGGTTCGATCTCTTTGAGTTGGGAAGGGTGGAAAGTTTCCTGGGCGCTGAGGAGAACGGTGAAGAGTGTTACAAAAAGAAAGAGGGTTACGTGGGTCTTCACGAGAGGCATTCCTGACATCTGATTTGGGTTGGAAACTTTACCGGATTTTCGGGTTTTCTCTTCATTTCTTTTTCTATGTTTCGCGACAAAGAAAAGAGAAACGAAGCAAAGAAAAAGAAAACGCGATTTACTGTCGTTTTTCCGAGTGTGCCATGCGTAGCACGGCTTTGCACGCTCTCATAACGTTTTCCTGTGCGGGTTGTGCAATAGCCTAGTCTGTATCTGCACCGAAGGTGCTCCCAATAACCAATACACCAATAACCAATAACGAAGGAAGCTCGAAAAACTACTTTTTTCGAGCTTCCTTTTCTTCAATCCCGCTCATCCCGAAACGCCGCGCCAACTCCTGTTTGACCCGATCCGGGGAGATCTCCCGGTAGCCCAGGCCCACCAGGGAGTGGTAGAGGAGGTCGGCGGCTTCGTAGATCACCTGTTCGTCGCTCTCTTCGTCGATGGCAGTGGCCAGTTCGTCCGCCTCTTCGCGGATTTTGCTCAGCAGCAGTTCTTTGTCGTTCAGGAGCTTGCGGGTCCAGGACTTTTCTCCCCCGGAGTTTTTGCGCTCCAGGATCGTATGGTAGAGGGTGTCGACGACGCCGTAGATCGCTTCGGTATCTACCGCTTTGTCCGCTATCACTTTGCCCTGGGTAACGGAGGTGAAGAAGCAGCTGGGGCGGCCGGTATGGCAGGCGACCCCTTTTTGCTCGACTTTGAGCAGGATCGTGTCGGCATCGCAGTCGATCAGCAGATCCAGGACCTTTTGGGTGTGCCCGGAGCTTTCGCCTTTTTTCCAGATTCGCTGCTTGGAGCGGCTGAAGTAGTGGGCGTAGCCCGTCTCCAGGGTCAGACGATACGCCTCTTCGTTCATATAGGCCAGCATCAGTACGTCGCCGCTTTCGGCCGATTGGGCGATGGCGGGGACGAGGGGGGTTTTCTTCCAGTCGATGTTCATTTTCACTCCGTGAAAACGTGCTAAGTGCTAAGTGCCAAGTGCTGCGAATTTTTCGTAACACGTAACACGTAACACCTAACACGAAAGTTATTGTTGTGTCGATACCGCTTTTTGCTCCCGCCCTTTGGTATCGACCCAGATGTTGGGGACGGCACCGCCGGGGGTGAGGAAGATTTTGGCATCTTTGTTGACTTTGAGAGCCTCGTTGAAGGCTTTTTGTGTCTTGATCTGCTCCAGCCGGAGGAGGGCGGGGGTGAGGGATTGGGAGATCAGCTTGTTGGCTTTGGCCTGGGCGCCGGCTTCGATGCTGATCTTGTCGGCCTCTCCCTGGGCTTCGATTCGTTTCTTCTGGGCTTCACCCCGGGCGATCTCAGCTTTGCGCAGGGCGTCTTGTTTGGCTTTCTCTTTCATCTGCTCGGCGATCGTAACCTCCTGCTTGGCGATTTGCACCCGCTCGATCTGCTCTTTGATCTTCTTGGGGAGATCGATGGTGCGCAGTTCGACGGAGGTGAGGATGACGGGTCGGCCGGGGAGGCGGTCGATCGCCTCTTTGATCTTGGTCTGGATCGCTTTGGCGATTTCGTTGCGCATCTCGGGGAGCTGCTCGGCGGGGTAGCGGCCGATCACGTCCCGGACCACTTCGCGGACTTTGGAGTTGATGATCTTCTCCTCCCAGCTGGTGCCCCACTTTTCGATCGTCTGGGGAGCGGATTCGGGGCGGAGGCGGTACTGGACCGCCAGGTCGATGTAGACGGTGAGCCCCCGTTTGTCGAGGACCTGGATCGCCGGATTGTGGCGTAGGCCCCCTTCGAAGCCCCGGTAGCCCGTATCGCCGATTTCGTTCTTTTCGGTGTTGCTGTAGGTGATCATCCGCACCCGCGTATTGACCGGGATGATTTTTTCGAAAAAGGGAAGGTAAAAGTGCAGTCCGGGCTCGAGAGGCTTTTCCGAAAATTTACCGGTGACGACTTTGATCCCTACCTCTCCGGAGTTGATAATGGTGTAGGGCTTGAGGACGAAAAAGCCGAGGATGAGAAGGACGACCACAATGATGACGGCGAGGGTTTTGTTGTTGTTGCCGCCGAAGGGACTCTCGTAGTCGATGCCTCCGTCGTCGTCGCCCGAGCCGTTGGAATCGGGCTCGGGAGCGGAGGGTTTGCGCTTTTTGAAATAGTCGTTCATATCGGCGGGCATGGAAATCCTTCGGATTTAGTTAATAATGAATAGTTAAGAGTTGAGGTATGCGTTGCGGTGCAAACTTCACTACACTAACTGACTAAATGAAAGTCAGATAGTGTCTGTATTTTTCATTGCGTCCGTGGACGGCATCGAAGTAAGCGCCCTGAAGTTTCTCGGTGACGGGACCGCGGCGGCCACTGCCGATGATCCGATGGTCGAGGGAGTTGACGGGAGTTACTTCGGCGGCGGTACCGGTGAGGAAGACTTCGTCACTGATATAGATTTCGTCGCGGGTGATATTGCGACGCTCGACTGGGATGCCCATATCTCGGGCGATTTCCAGGACCGTCGACTGGGTGATCGATTCGAGGGAGTTGTCGTTGGGCGGGGAGACGAGCACTCCGTCGCGCACGATGAAGACACACTCTCCGGTTCCCTCGGCGATGAAGCCGTTTTCATCCAGCATCAGCGCCTCTTCAAATCCGTTTTCGATCGCTTCGTACTTGGCCATCTGGCTGTTGAGGTAGTTGGCGGCGGCTTTGGCTTTGCCGAAAGTGGAGCGGTTGGGATTGCGGGTGATGGAGGAGGTGCAGCATTTGATGCCGTTTTCGAGCCCCTCTTCCCCCAGGTAGGCGCCCCATTCCCATGCGGCGATCATCGTCTGCACGGGGGCGTGTTTGTGGTAGAGCCCCATGACGCCGTAGCCCAGATAGATGAGGGGGCGGATATAGACGTTGCCGGCAAACTCGTTGGCCCGCAGCAGATCGATGTGCGCCTGCTTGACCGTTTCGTAGTCGAGGTTGGGTTCGATGGCGACGATTTTGGCGCTGTTGTAGAGGCGTCGGCAGTGATCTTCCAGCCGGAAGATCGCCAGTCCGTCAGCCGTCTGATAGGCTCGGGTTCCTTCGAAAACGGCGTTGCCGTAGTGCAGGGTATGGGTCAGAACGTGGACCTTGGCTTCCTGCCAGGGAACCAGTTTACCGTCCATCCAAATATATTTCGCTTCAGTCATGCTTACACTCCAAATATAAAGGTCCCGGGACTCTCCCGGAAAAATCGGTAGATAGTGTATCCAAAGGGGGCTGAGAAGGGGATTTTTTCGGATTTTGGATTTTGGATTTTGGATTTTGGATTTTGGATTTTGGATTTTGGATTTTGGATTTTGGATTTTGGATTTTGGATTTTGGATTTTGGATTTTGGATTTTGGATTTTGGATTTTGGATTTTGGATTTTG
>JALWNT010000011.1 GCA_027080995.1 Campylobacteraceae bacterium
TGATCCACATGACGACCAGGGTGGAACCGATGACGATAGCGGCTCCCACAGGTGCGTGGCTACCTTGACCGAAAAGGTCGGCAATCGCGGCACTCAATTTTTGGAGCTGAGGCATCTGCGGCAGTTGTTTGGGAATTAGCGGTAAACCCGCCCGCTCGGCTGCGAAAGCGTACCAACCCGCTAGGGTGGCTACACCGCCCACGAGTGCCCAGAAGAAAGCTCCTCCCTTCCCGCTAGATACGGCAGGAATCTCCAGACGCTCCTCTTCGGGATTTTCGAGTTCGAGTTCGGGGAGCGGTGCTTTTCCCTCAACGACGGGAAGTTCCTCTTCGATTCCGACTTTTGTCAGAATTTCACAGCTCTCTTCCAGGACGGGGAGCAGCTCCGACTTTTCGTACTCCTCGAACTGCCGAAACTCTTTGCGTGCTTTGTCGACGTAGCTTTGAATTTCCCGGTTCGCCTCCGCGACTTTCTCTTTGGCTGCCTGAATCCTCTCTTCCGGCAGTGTCGGGGCCGGTACGGTATTTTGAGCGACTGCGGGCTCCTCCTCTTTCTCTGTATTTTCTTCCTCTCCTTCGGATGCCGTCTCTTCCGAGGGCGTCTCCTCAGTCATGTTCTCCTCCACACTCTCTTCGGGCGCGGACTCTTCTTTCATTTCCGTCGTACCCTCTTCCTCGGTGACGACCTCCTCCGCTCCCTTCATCGCTTCGACCTCTTCACGAGGCTCTTGGGTCTCTTTTTGAATCTCTTCAGCCATGTCATCTCCTTTGATTGTTTCGATATGCGCTCAATTTTAGCACAAAACCGATGAACGAAATCGGAGCATCAAAGATTAAGGTATTTACTTAGTGCGGTAATAGGCTATAATTTCCCGAAAAACCGTGGAGTCTTATGAGTCTCGTCCTTTATCTTCTCATTGCATTGATCGCATTGTCGGTTCTGGTTTTTTTCCACGAATTGGGCCATTTTACCGTTGCCCGATTGATGGGAGTCCGCATCGAGCGTTTCAGCATCGGATTCGGCAAAGTCCTGGCTCGCCGGCACTGCTGCGGAACAGAATGGGCTTTCAGCGCCCTACCCCTGGGTGGCTACGTCAAAATGAAAGGCCAGGACGACAGTGATCCACTCGCGATCAGTCACGATCCGGACAGTTACGGCGGCAAAAAACCGTGGCAGAGGATCCTCATTCTCCTTGCGGGCCCCGCGGCGAACATTCTGTTGGCCTTTTTCATCTATCTTTATATCGCTCTGGCGGGGGCACCGCTCGTTGCCGCGCACGATTATCTCCCCCCGGTCGTCGGGCAGGTCGCTCCCAAGACTCCGGCCGCTGAAGGGGGCTTGCGTCCCGGCGACCGGATCCTCTCCGTCGACGGTGTTCCCATCCGCTACTGGTATCAGATCAGCGAGACGATCCAGGAGCATCCCGATCCGGTCACGCTGACGATCCGACGGGGCGATCATACGATTCATCTGATGCTGCGTACCAAGGTGGTCGAAGGAAGCAATGAGTTTCAACAGAAAATCCATAGGCGGATTATCGGCATCTCTCCCAAAGTCATTCCCGAGGCCGTTATTCGCTTTTCTCCTTCGGAGGCGCTCTTTTACGCCAGCAGGGAAACGCTGAAGGCCTCCTCTCTCATCGTACGGGGGATCGCCAAAATGAGCACGGGTGAAGTGGGGACCGAAAACGTCGG
>JALWNT010000012.1 GCA_027080995.1 Campylobacteraceae bacterium
TGCGCAATATGCAGCGGCATGCTCCCTTCGACTTCGAGTTTCTCGCCTGTACCGTCAGCTACGGAATGGAAGGGGAGGATTACTCGGCCCTGCATGCCCATTGCGAAGCGCACGGCATTCCTCACGTCGTCTACGAGAGCCGGATCTACGAAATCTCTCAGGAGACGATCCGGGAGGGAAGCTCCTTCTGCAGCTACTTCTCCCGGATGCGTCGAGGGGCTCTGGCTACTTATGCCGAGGAGCACGGCTACAACAAGATCGCTCTGGGACACCATTTCGACGATGCGGTGGAGAGCTTTTTCATGAATATGTTCTACAACGGCGTCCTGCGCTCTCTGGCCCCTATCTACAAAGCCGAACGAAATTTCCACGTCATCCGCCCCCTGATCGAAGCCAGAGAGGCTCAGCTGCGAGCCTTCGCCGAAGAGAACGGCTTCGCCACCATCGGGGACGAAGCCTGCCCCGCCATGCGCATTGCCGTCAAAGCCCCCTACGCCCGGGCCGCCACCAAGGAGTGGCTGCGGCAGATGGAGGGGGAGCATGAGGATCTCTTCAAGCGGATCAAAGCCTCCTTCAAGCACATTCACGACGATACCTTTTTGGATCCGAGTCGGTGGAAGCGGGAAGATTGACCTCACCGACAGATCCGGTAGACGCCCTTTCCTCCTTCTTTGGCACGGTAGAGGGCTTGGTCCGCATGGCTCAAAAGCTCTTTACGATTGTGAGAAAGTGTAGGATAGGAACAGGCTCCGACGCTACACTGTACGGGAATTATCCTATCTTGCTCCTTAAGGTTGAAGCTGCAGATCTGTGCAAGTCGTTTGGCAAGATTTTCCAGTGTTTGTATGGAAAGAAGAGGAGTGAGAATGACGGCGAACTCATCTCCACCGATACGAAAGACTTTGTTCCGATCCGGAACGACTTCCTGGATCCGTCGAGAGAGGGTACGGAGCACCTCATCACCCGCGGGATGACCGAAACTGTCGTTGATGGCTTTGAAGTTGTCGAGATCGATAAGAATCAAACCCATCCAATGGTGAAATCGCTCGCACGCTTCTACCGATTCATTGAGCGCCTGCTCAAAATTGTGTCGATTGGCCAAGCGGGTGATCCGGTCGTAATTGGCCCTATCTTCTAGTTCTTTCATTTTATACCGTAGCATGGTTTCGGCAAGACGGATTTTTCCGAGATTGTCAGCAACCTTTTTGCACAGGCGAAAGAGCTGGGAAATATCGATCGGCTTGGGAAGAAAACCGTCGATGCCTATTTCAATGGCTTTGAACAGGATCTCTTTATCGTCAAAAGCACTCATGATGATGATAGGAACGGAGCTGTCGATTTTTTTGATCGCTTCAGCCATCTCCAAACCGTCCATTATCGGCATACTGATGTCGGTAATGACAATGTCGGGAAGCTTCTCTCTAAAAAGTTCCAACCCCTCCTTTCCATTATTTGCTTGGTAAAAATCCCGAACCTCTTCGCCGAGGAGATCCTTCATCATCATTTGAGTCGTCGGATCATCTTCAACGAACAAAAGAGTAAAATTTTTCAGTTCCATCTTTATCCTTTTGGAGACCCCTCTATACTAGCGGATTTTTCTATATCTGTTGCTCTGTTTCCTTCGGGAAAATCATTTCGAAGCGGGCACCAATTTCGGTATTGGCGGCCCATAATTTCCCTTTCATGTGTTCTTCGACGATCTGTCGGCTGATGTAGAGTCCCAAGCCGGTTCCGTTTTTTGCATTTTTGGTCGAAAAATAGGGGTCGAAAATTTTATCGATATGTTCTGCAGGAATACCTCCGGCATTGTCTTCGACAATGAGGCGAACCGAATCTTTCCCATCTTCGATCTTCAATCGGATCCACTTTTCTTTGGTTTTGTTGTTTTCAAAGGCATCTTTGGCATTGTTGATGAGATTGAGAAGTACTTGACCGAGTTCGTTGGGATAGCCGGTGAGTCGGAACGATTGGGAAGCAGCGTCGATATTCAGTCGTATCGCTTTCTTCTCCAGGACAGGTGCCACGATTTCGCGGACTTGTTCCACAACCTGATCGAGTGTGAAGGTGACGGCTTTTTTGTCGGGGCGGAAAAAGTTACGAAAATCATCGATTGTTTTGGACATTTGACGGATCAAAGCAGTACTGCTTTTCTCAAAAGTCTGAAGTCGCTCCGCCGTTAGGCGTCCTTGACGGTAGTGATGCTGGAGACTCTGGTTTAAAATGGAGAGATTGTTCAGAGGTTGCCGCCACTGATGCGCAATCATCGAAATCATCTCTCCCATCTGCGCCAGGCGGTTTTGGTGAAAAACCATCCGATCTTTTTCTCGGCTCCGGGCGACTTCTTCACGGACCCTCTGCTCCAGCGTACGGTTGAGTGTATCTATTTGTCGGTTGAGACGATGCAGTTTCAAATAGGCAAGAACACCCATTAAAAAGAGTAATAAAAAAATGGCTATAACTTTAAAAAGCAAAGAGTAATCGACGGTTTTTAACACTTTAGGAGCGGTGGTCCACTTGTCGTTGATGACTTGAAGTGTTTCCGGAGGGAGTTGGCTGAGTATTTTGTCCACAATTCCGTAGAGCATATTGTTTCGTTTTGAGATGGCGACGGAGAGTTCCATCTTGTGACTGAGGTAGCCAGCGATCTTGAGTCCTTTGAGGCCGTGAAGGTTTTGATAATAGGCCAGGATGGGAAGCGTCGCAAGGGTAAAATAGGCTTGACCTTTTCGGACCTTATCAAAGGCTTCGTCGTAAGAGTCTGTTTTGACGATTTTCAAGTCGGGGTAGCGTCTTTTGAACAGCTGGATCAGACCGCTTCCGCGTTTGCGAGCCATACTTTTGTCGGCGAGTGTATCCAACGTTGTGACCATGGGACGTTCTACGCGCGTGATGATGGCGATCGGGTAGTGGAGGTAGGGGTGGGTGAAGTAAGCGTAACGTTCCCTCTCTGGGGTACGTGTCGCTGCGGGTAGAATGTCGCAGCGCCCCATGCGGAGGAATTCCTGGGCTTCACTCCAGCTTTTCGTCGGAACATAGTCCAGATATGCTCCAAGACGCTCGGCGATGAGATGCAGGACGTCGATACTGATTCCGTCAGCTTTCCCGTCTTCAACGAATTCGATAGGTTTCCAGTTGGGATTGGCACAGAAACGGAGCGTATGGAGGTGACGTATGTACTCTTCCTGAGCGAGACTGAAAGGACTCAACTCCCGTTTTTGAATATCGAACCACTTGGCCTTGAGGCGATTTTTCTCCTGAGGGGTGACGGCGTCGATCGCTTTTTGAAAAATCTCTTTGAGCATCGGTTCGTCTTTGCGGATACCTAGGCTGAGTTCGGTTTGGAGTTCAGGATCGTTGCTCAGAGTCATGTAGGGAAGGATGAGGTTGTAGTGATTCATAAGATATTTTACAACTCCATAGCTCTCGATCATGGCATCGGCTTGGTGGTTGAGGACCGCGGTGATGCATTGCAGGACGTTGTCGTAGCTGCGTAGACGGATTTTCGGATAATGTGTCCGCAGATAACTTTCGATAAAAAAGCCTTTGGGGACGGCGACGGTTTTTCCTTCGAGATCGGCAATATGCTTGAAACCGGGTTTGTTGGCGAAGATAGCTTTGTGCGAAATATCGTAGGGGGTGGTGAAATTAAGATATTTACGGCGTGCGGGGGTATCGACGATATTGGCGATAATGTCGATCCTCTTTTCCCGTGCCAGTTGTAGAAACTCGTCCCAAGTATAACCGCTGACATATTGGAGTTTGATGCCGAGTTTCTGGGCGAGAAGATTCATATAATCGATAACGAAACCTTTGGGATGTCCATTTTCGTTGAAATTGTAGGGAGCCCAGTTTCTCTCATTGTGGATCCGTATTGTCCCTTTTTTTTGAAGATAAGTTCGCTCTTCCGGAGTCAGAAGTACGTGCTTGACCTTGTTGAGGCCGTACCGTTCGTAGAGGGTGCGCACACGGTTGAGTTCTTCGGTAGGCAGAGTATTGAAGTGGGAAGGATCGGGAATGGGACTCTGCCTGGAAAAGTCGAAATCCTGTTTGTAGATGATGCGTACAGTTCCGAGCGGGAGAGATTTTCCATCTTGATGGTATACGATTTTCGCTTCGATTGTTCCCGTGGGCTGTCGGGGAAACCGTTTTGCCATACGGAGGAAATGACGGTTGAGTCTGTCGTCAATGATCTCGATAGAGAGAATGTCTCGGTCTAGGAGAAAGGGTTGCAGAATCTTTTTCAGTTTTTCTTTTTGTAGAGTATAAAGATAGGGGCCGGAGAGATCGGCGACAAGATTAACATATTGAATCAGAGGATAGAAGTTGTGAGTATGATTGTATCGGATGATACGATCATAGGTCCCGTTTTCTCGGATACGTCGTAAGCCGCGGTTGAAAATATCGCGGAATTTACCGGAACGAAATGCGGCACTGTAGCCCTTTTCTTTGGAAAAAATTGGATGGTAATCGTACGCTTCGTGATTGTCGAAGTAGGTTTTGTACCATCGGAAAATATTTTTGTCGATGACGAGGGCGTCGTATTGCCCAGCGAAAAATTTTCTTACATCCTCTTTCTGAGAAGGATTGTCGTGATAACGGTCTTTATAAAGACCGCTTTCGGGGTTGAAATAGCGCCAAAATTTCGGACCCAGATCGTGCCAGGCTCCGTTCCAGGTGACGAAATTTATCCTCGAGAGATCCTCGATATCTCTGATTTTGAGATGCTTCGCTTTGGGGGTGATGACGACGTTGTCGTAGAAGATGAAATCGTCACTGTAGTAGAGGCCTTTACGGTCGGGTTGACGGCTGATCGAGACGCTGGCGTTGAAATCGTTGGAGGATTCGAGAATGTGTTCGAGATAATATTTGGACATCTGTACCGCATCGATCCGATAACCGTAAGGCTCCATAATCGCTCGGAAGAGATCCGGTTCGATGCCTTTGGCCCCGGTGAAGCCGAAAATGAACGGAGGCTTTTCGTATCCGAAAGCGACTTTGAGGACTTTAGAGTGTTTTAGAGCTCTGTTTTGGGGAGAATGCGTTGAAAGATTCTGTGCAGCACCCAGAGGCAAGACGAAAGTTAAGACGATTGCGAGAGAGAGCAGCAGAGTCCTCATCACCGGTTTTCCTCGTGCTTCAGCCAAGGGTACGGTAAAGGTTTCGAAGGCGTCCGTAGAGTTCGTCGGGTTCGATCGAGGGCTCAGCATCGAGGATCCGCTGCATGACGACGTTGTCCTCTTCGCCGTTCCAGAGCTTGCGGTAGCTTCCCTCTTTGTAGCCGTGATCCTGTCGGAAGCGGTTGAGGATATTTTTGCCGATGTAGAGGCGATAGAGGGCCGGAAGGTCCAGATCGCCCAGGCGAGCCAGCTCGAAGAAGCGGGCGGTGAGATCCTCGATGGGCGCACCGGCGAAGAGGGCGGCGACGAAGGATTCGACCACGGCGATCTGTTCGTAGAGATCTTCGGGTTTGGAGCCGCCTCCCTTGGCGAAGCGGCGAAACTCCTCGGTCGAAGCGATGCGGTTGACGAGGCCGGCAAGATCCCCGCCGCACTCCAGGGCGTTCAGGCGCAGCGCTTCGCTCATCACGAAGTGCCAGATGTCCACCGCCTCGATGCGGATGTTGTCATAGTCGGGTTCGGCGGCGATGTTCTTCCAGTGTTTCCAGGGGTAGCTTTCCACCAGCTCCGCCGCCTCCAGCCAGATGCAGCGCCGCCAGTCGATCCGTTTGCCCCGGTTCGTGACTCCCTTTTCCCAGCCGGGCCCGTTGGTTTCGTCGTTGAGGCGTTGTTGGAGGCGAAGCATGGTTTCGAGCATAGGATCTCCTTTTGGGGATGATGGATTTTGGATGTTGAGTGTTGGATTTCGGTTGACGTCGCTTTGCGACGCGTTTTAATTTAATGGAGGCGCGACTTCAGTCGCGTACTGCACGGCCGAAGCCGTGCCCCCAATAACCAATACACCAATATACCAATAACAAAAATGGTCAAAAAAGCGTCGCTTCCTCTTTCATCTCTTTGAGCAGCTCTTTGTCAAGGGAGTAGACGAAGGCGTAGTTGAAATGGGTGTTTTTCAGGATTTCTCTCGCCTCTTCGGGAGTGCTGAACCAGTAGGGGCGCTCGACGTTTTCCACCTTGGTTTTGGGCGGAGTGAGGACGATGCTTCGGGCCCAGCTGCTCTGATGACGGACGTAGTCGCGGGCTTCCACGATGTCGGTGAGATTGTCGACGAAGATGACGACGCGGTCCGAAGCTCCCCGGGGGACGCTGGCGAGCTCCCCGTCGACAAAGAGGGGCTGGAAATGGCGGGTATAGCGGATCTTATCCAGGGAGTAGGGGAGTTCCTCTCGGTCGCAGAAGGCCACCACTCTCAGCAAATGATCCAGATGGAAAGGGGCCATCTCTTTTTGCTGATAGATGTAGCCGTGGACCTTGAAGGTGGAGCGAAAGAGGGTGTCGCTGATCATTTGCCCGTCGGCCGTCTCTTCGAGGCGCTCCGGATCGGGGGTGATCGTCTCGAGCAGCTCGCGGTCGCTGCCGACGAAGAGATGTTGATCGCTGTTGAGGATGGTCTCGAAGGCTTTGGTCCACTCTTTGGGGAGGAAAGTGACGTTGCCTTTGTGGGTGAGGATCATCCGCAGGAAGCTCTCTTCGTGGGGGCGCAGGAGGACGAGGTCGGCTTCTTTGCGTAGCATGACGTAGCGCAGGAGCCGGAAGGCAGCCTCCCGGACCGAATCGACGGCGATCCACGCAATCTCTTCGTCCAGGTTTTGCGGCCGCTCCCCTTCGTAGATGACGGCGTAGGCTCCCCGTTCCACGGCGGCGGGGATATCTTCGTTGCGCGCGGCAAAAAAGAGATCGCCCTGTTCCACCTTCGAGGGGAAGACGGTGGCACTCTCGATGGCTTGGACCTGCGGCTCGTTGTCGAGACGACCGCCGGTGATGTTGATCAGATCGGATATCTTCATCGTCACCCGATCGGGGTCCCGGCTTTTTTGGGAGCTTCGGGGCGAATCAGGGCCAGGCCCTCTTCATCTTTGGCCGCCAGGAGCATTCCCTCCGAGAGCATCCCCATCAGTTTGGCGGGCTTGAGGTTGGCGACCACGCAGACTTGAGTGCCCACCAGGTCGGCCGGGGAGTACCACTCTTTGATTCCGGCGATGATTTGGCGCGGCTTCTCTTCGCCCAGATCGACTTGCAGTCGTAGAAGCTTCTTGCTCTTGGGGACCTCTTCGGCTTCGACGACAGTGCCTACGGCCAGTTTGGTTTCGAAGAATTGGTCGATGGTGATGAGCCCCTCGACGGGTTCACTCTTGGGTTTTTCTCTTTTCTCGGCGGGTTTTTTCTCTTCGACGGGAGTGGTGGCGGCCTCTTCTTTGAGACGGGGCTCTTCGATCCGGGGAAAAAGGGGCGGGACCTTCTCGATGGTGAAGTCGCTTAGCAGATCCTTGCGCCGGATCAGATCCTCGTAGGCGGTACCGTTGATGGTGAAGCCCAGGGCCCGGGCGATGGTCTGGGTGGTCTTGGGCATGATGGGGTGGAGCATCACGGCCACTTTGGCCAGGATGTTGGCGATGAGCCCCAGCAGGGCGTAGGCCTCTTCGTTGCGCCCCTCTTTCATCATCACCCAGGGTTGATGGCGGTCGATGGCTTTGTTGGCGACGGCCAGGGGCTTCCAGAGCTCCTCCAGGTAGCGGTGCAGCTGCATCTCAAAAAGCAGGGGTTCGAGTTTCTCCAGAGAGTCGTGGACTTCGGAGAGCTCTTCGCCGTAGAGTTCGGCCACTTTGGCGCTGCTGA
>JALWNT010000013.1 GCA_027080995.1 Campylobacteraceae bacterium
GCAGCGCTTTGGCCGCTTCGAGTCGTTTGGCTTCATCGAACCAAAACGAAAGCCAGCGCTGCACATACTCGGTGGGGCGATATTCGCTCTGGGGCGTGAGCCACTCGATCTCGGCCCCCATAAACAGCGGCGTCGCTCCACCGCCGCAAAAACCGACCAGCACGCCCGCTTGCGAGAGCATCCGCATGGCCGCTTGGGTGATGGATGTGCCCGTACCCAGCAGCAAACAGGTGGTATTGGCGATGGGGAGATTCCAGTAGCGGTTATCTTTTTTATCCTCACTCAAATAGACGACGCGCCCGTCCTTTTGCATGACGCGACACATCTCGAGGTAGTAGATGTTGGCCCGCTTGGAGTGCAGGATCGCTTTGAGGTCGGTGAGTTGGTCCATTATGTTTTCTCCATCCAAATCGACACCCACAGCCGCTCCCAATTCTCCCGCTCGGGATGGAAGTGTCGCACGCGTGCTTCAAGACGGTAGCCGCCGTCGATGAGGGAGGCGACGATGCGGGAGTGGGTGCGGGGGATGTAGCCTACTTTACGACCCCGGTGGTCGATGCGTACCGCCCAAGGGTCGTAGGGGTTGCGGGGTTCGCGCACTAATGAGAGCGTTTCGTCGGGGAGGAATCGAGTCGCTTCGCATGCACCGTAGCGCAAGCCGGCGGCGCGCAGGGTACACAGTTTGAGAAAGGTCGATTCCGAGGGGTCGGTCTCAATGCTTTGACGGGCTGAGAGAATGCCCGGAGCCATGCCGACCGCTGTCAAGAGACGCTGTAAAAATTTTCTTCGTTCCATAGCTACCATTGTAGCGAGTCTTATTGACACGATCTTGTCAAAATTACTGACGGCAATAGATTTCCAGCTCTTGGAGGAGCTCTTTTTTGAGGGAATCGGGTTGCAAAATCCGTAGATGAGGAATCCAGCTTTTGATTCGGGGGAGCAGCTCCATAGGGTGGCTCAGCGTGTAGGAGAAAACAGCCCCGCCGTCGGTATGAGGATCTTCGAGTTTTTGCGTAGGGTGCAGCGGCACGTCGCGCAGATAAGGGGCCGCCTCGGGATCGGCATAAAGAAGGACGCGGATCGTTTCGGGTGCGTCGCTTTGTTGCCAGGGATCGCGGATTTTTTCGAGGCGTTGACGAATCTGCGGATCGAGGGGCGGTAAACCGGGGAGTGGGCGGAGGTTGCGGATGTGATCGAGTCGAAAGGTGCGCTGGGCCTTGCGGTCGTAATCGTAGGCGATGAGATACCAAAACCCCTGAGCGTGCAGGAGCTTCACCGGAGCGATGCAGCGATGCGAAAGGGTGTCCTCTTTGTCGATGTAGTCAAATTGGGCGTTTTGATCGCCGATCATCATCTCCAGAAGTTTTTCGCCCAAATCCCGGGGAAGTCGATGGTAGCGCACGGCGAAATCGACCAGATGGGGATCGGAGCGACCGGCATCCAGACAGGAAGCTTCGATGCGGAGATTTTCGGCAAACGCCTGCAGCAAAGAGTTGGCCAGCAGCCCGTGGCGGCGTTGGCTCTCGAGGAGATCGATTTGCCACCGACCGTCGCTCTGTTTCAGAGGGAAAAACTCCTTGATTTTGTGGATATCCCGACGGGCGGTCCGTTCGCTGACGTTGTGCTCCTCGGCGATTTGTCGAAAGCTCAGCGGCTCCATCCGAGTCAGCTTGGAAACAAGGGCCAAGAGACGATCGATCCGGTCGATGCAGCGATTGCTTTTCATTGTGCGCACTCCCCATCCACCCACCGCAGATACTCCTCCGAGCCTGCGACCACCGGAATCGCCAGGATCTCGGGGGTGTCGTAGGGATGGTGGCGCAGCAGGAGGGACTCCAGGGCGTCGTAGCGGTCGGCGCGGGTTTTGATCTCGAGGCGGTATTCGTCGGAGGACTCCAAGGCCCCCTCCCAGCGGTAGAGGCTCTGAATCGGTACGATCTGGATGCAAGCACCCAAGCGAGCCTCCAGAATCGTGCGGGCGATGAACTCGGCTTTGGAACGGTCATCGACGGTGGTGTGGACAATGAGATAGTCTGCGTGCTTCATCCGATGATTGTAGCAAAAGCCGACTTCACAAGACAGCGATCCCAACCACCACCAACTAAAAACCAAAGACTAAAGACTAAAGACTAAAAACCACCCCCAACGCAAAGATCCGCCATCTCCACCGGATAGCCCCGGCTCGCGGCGATCTCCCGGGCCCGGCGGCTCAGAGCCTGAGGGGGGATGTCGATGCGGGGCATCTGCGCCGGGGCTTCCGCGGCGATCCCGTCGATCAGCCCCTGACGTACGAGGTCTTGGAGGATCTCTCTGGCCATATCGGTGGCGGAGGAGACTTTGACGATTTCACAGCGGGCGTAGCGCGGCAGGGGAAAGGCCACTTCCGCCACCCGGAGAGTGGGATCCTCGCCGGGGATTTGCTGAGCGCCAAAGAGCGGCGGGCCGCCCACCTCCGCCTCAGAAAAATCGGGGAGATAGCGCGCCAGATGCCCGATGGCACGGCGGGTCCGCTCGTCGCGCTCCGCGTCGCTCCATCCCCGCTCGATCTTTTCGAGGAAGTGCTCCGGCAGGCGGGGTTGGCTGCTCGTCTCGGTGCTTGCGACCAGGCCGTCGGGAGTGAGGGTGATCTCCGTCGTCATCCCGTGCAGCTGCACGTAGCCCGCCGGATAGGGGGTAAACTGCCCCATTCCCCGGGGCGTCCCACGCTCCCCGTGGACGATCAGCTCCGGCCAGAGGGCTTCGCGCTCTTTCCAGCGGGAGGTGTAGGCGGCCTTGAACTCCACCATCCTCTTCTCTCTCACCCCCAGCAGATCGTCGATCTCTCCGGTGCGAAAGCCCGCGGCGTTGATCAGATACTCCGCCTCCAACTCCCCGCAAAATCCTCCATCGCAACGCAGACGAAAGCCCCCCTCACTCCAAGAGGCATCGACGAGGCGGGTGCCGCGTAGGATCGTGACATTGGGCATCGCCTCCAGCGCCAGGCCGGCTCCCGCCCCGAGGCGAAAGAGGTTGAGCCCGTATTCTCGCACCTGGATCAGCGGATACTGCACACGCTCGAGGTCCAGATGCCGCGCGACGGGGATCATCCACTCTTCGGCGCTTTGCGGCCGCTCCACGGGCTTCCGCCGTGCCAGCGCCTCCATCTCGGAACGCTCGAAAGGCCGGAAATACTCCGAAGGCTCCCCCAGAAGCGCCCGGGAGGGATCCTCCGCCGCCATCCGCGCATAGGCTTCACGCAGAAGCTCAAGTCTTCGCAGCAGATCGGCCGCCCTCCCCGGATCCTCCGTCGGCACGGCGATCACCGTCGGACGCTGATCCACGACGAAGGGATAGAGCCGCGCGAAATCGATCGATTGGCGCAGCAGCGTCAGACACTGCTCGTCATCGATCTCCCGGTAGAGATTGCCCCCCGCATGCAGGTGGCAAAAGGGCGGCCCCGACACCAGCGTCTCCTGACGCTCCAGCAGCGTCACCTCCACCCCCTGACTTCCCAAAAACAGTGCCGCCGTCACTCCGGCCACCCCTCCTCCGACGATCACGATACGCTTTTTTGCCATTTTCCTTCACTTGTCATTCATTTCCATCGGTATATCTCTCAAAGCGGACCCTCCGCCCCAAAACCTAACACCCAAAACCTAACACCTTAAAACCCCAAAACTCCCAATATCTCCCCGAAACGCCCCACCACCGCATCGGGCCCGAAACTCTCGATCGGACGCTCGGCACTGTAACCGTAACTGACCGCGATCGAGGGGATCGATGCGGCACGGGCGGCGAGAATGTCGTTGGAAGAGTCGCCGATCATCACCGCCTTTTTCGGATCACAGCCCAGGCGTTCACAGGCGTGAAGCAGCGGAAGGGGATCGGGTTTTTTGCGCGGCAGATCCTCGCCTCCGACGATATGGTCAAAATAGGACTCCACGGCCAGGTTTTTTAGAATCGGGCCGACAAACTGGGAGGGTTTGTTGGTGACGATCGCCATCCGATAGCCCCGCTCTCTCAATTTTTTCAGTGTCTCTTCGACCTCGGGGTAGAGCCCCGTTGCATCGTTGAGGACCTCTTCGTAATTTTTCAAAAAAATCTCCATCGCCCGCTCGAAGAGTGCCTCCTGCGGCTCCTCTTCGATCTCCCGCTTGCCCGCCAATCCCCGTTTGACCAGCATCGCCGCACCGTTGCCGATCCAGCCGCGAATCGTCGCTTCGTCATACGTCGGCAATCCCAACTCTTTCAGTGTCGCATTGAGTGCGCGGCTCAGATCGGGCACACTGTCGATCAGCGTCCCATCCAGATCGAAAAGCAGTAGCGATCGGTCTTTGAACATTGTCTATCCTGGGTATTTTTGGAAACTTTATAGCGAAAAAAAATTCCAAAACACAAATCGGAAAGCTTTTCTCGTCATATAGACGAGCAATCGGTTATAATCTCTTATCTATAAAAATAAGGAGAAGATATGCGTAGAGTGATCGTCGCTCTGACGAGTCTCTGGATCCTCAGCTCTCACGTCGTAGCCGGTGCCTGGCTGCACGACTACGAAGAGGGGCTGGAGAAGGCGGCCAAAGAGCACAAACTCGTCCTGATGATGTATGTGAAAAAGACGTGACCGGTTTGCCATCGAATGGAACAGGCTGTTCTCCCACAAAAAGATGTTGCCAAACTGCTCTCACATCACTTCGTCACCGTCATCCTGGACATCGACAACGATATGCTGCCCGAAGGGTTCGGCTATTACGCCGTTCCGACCTTTTTTATCATCGATCCCAAAGGAAAACTGCTCGACAAAGCCGTCGGAGGCGCCGACGCCGAAACCTTTCGGGAGTACTTGGAAGGCTTTGTCCGTCCCTGAATTTCGGAAAGGATTTGCTCCTTCTAAGAGCATCACCGCACCGGATAAACGCTTCAAACAGAACCGAAAAAGTCCAAAAAACCGCTTCCTCTAACGTTAAATTTATCTTTCCGTTATATGATTAGAAAAGAATCTGAGCGATTCTGATTTTTACATCAATCAAAAGGAGTGACAATGGCAAAAGAGAAATTTGTGGTCGCGATATTTCCTCATACGGAGACGGAGCAGCTGACAAAAAGTATGCAGGCACTGAGTGAAAGCGGTGTCGACAAACAGCATATCTCCGTCATCAGTAGGGTCGAAGATGAAGAGAAGATCGAAGATGTCGAGACCCAAAAGGCCAACCGCAAAGCCCTAAGCTGGGCGGAATGGGGAGCGATCTCCGGCGGTCTGCTGGGGCTGCTGATGGGAGCCATCGTCTTTACCGCTCCCGTCACCGGTCCCGTCGCAGTAGCCGGAGCATCCCTCGCGGGAGCGATCAACGGCCTGCTCGGAGGAGCGGTCGTCGGCGGAGCGCTCTTCGGTATCGCCGACGGCCTGGTCGAATGGGGCATGGCTGCTGAAGATGCCAAACGTCTCGAGAAAATGGTCGAGGAGGGGAAAATCCTTCTCATCGTCAAAGCCGACGAATCGCAACTCGATGCCGTCGAGAAGACTCTCCAAGCAAGCGGCGCCGAAAACATCGAAGTCCTCTGAGCATCACCGACCGACGGTGTCGCTCAGACACCGCAGCGTCGAATCCCCTCCTCATTCAATTCGATCTTCCCCTCTTCGAGCAGTCGGGTCAACGCCTGTTTGAAGATCTTTTTACTGATTCCCAAGCGATCTCGGATCTCTTCGGGGCGGCTTTTGTAGTGGAGCGGTAGCGCACCCCCCTCCGCATTCAACGCTTCGAGAATCCTCTCGACCGCTTCAGTGCGTTTGGCCTCTTGACCCGGCGGTCTCAGACTCAGATCCAACTTCCGATCGGGACGGACTTTGCGGATATACCCCCTCCGTCGATCTCCGGGCTTCAGCGTTTCAAAAAGATCGTCGGCAAAAAGCATCCCTTCGTAGCGTCCGTCGACAATCGCTTTGTAACCCAGCGGTGTTTTGGCCAAAATCGTCAGCTCCACCTCCTGCCCCCGCTTGAGACCCTCCATCTTCCGGACGAAATATTTGCCGAGCTTCTGCGTCGCGTAGAGCCGTCCCGTCCGCTCATCCCGACAAACCCGTAGCAGCTTTTTCTCTCCGATACGAAAGTACTCTTTTTGCTGAGAGAGCGGGACGAAAAGATCTTTGGGCAATCCCCAGTCGACGAAGGCTCCGTAGGAGCGATAGTCCACCACGGTAAAAAGACCGTACTCGTCGAGCATCGCCGTCGGACGCTCCGTCGTCGCCACCGGACGATCCTCCGAATCGTGGTAGAGAAAAACTTCCACGATTTTTCCCGGTACCGTCTCCGGTGTCACGTAGGCGTTGGGCAGCAATACTTCCCCTCCGTCGGCGGCCCGTAAGAATGCTCCATATTGACTGAGTTTGTAGATTTCCAGCCGGTTGGGACGTCCGATCTCCAGACGAGGAGAGATCTCACCCCTGTCCCTTTTTTCAACCGTCGTTTTTTCCATCCGTTCTCCTTCGTTTCATACTATTTTATCCGAAATTCCCGAATCCGTCCGGTGCATCCATCAAAAACGAAGCTTTTTTTGGGTATCCTTCTGCTCCAAAATTCTTGCTCGTTTTTGGCCGGCCCCGAGGGTCGGGAGAACGGGCTATCAAACCAAAAGAAGGATTTCAATGAACTGTTACGAAACACTGTTCGTCGTCAAGCCGACCCTCACGGGCGAAGAGATCGAGGGGCAGATCGCCCGCGTCAAATCGATCATCGCCGAGCAGGGCGGAGAACTCAAAGCCACCGATGAGATGGGGATGCGCCGTCTGGCTTACCCCATCGAAAAGCAGGAGCGCGGATACTACACCGTCGTCTATTACACCGCTCCCTCCGAGCTGGTCGCGGAACTCGAGCGCCAACTGCGCTACAACGAAGAGATCCTCCGCTTCATGACCGTCAAATACAGCAACAAAAAAGAGCTCAAAGTCTTCGAAAAGATGGTCGAAGCCGCTGAGAAAAAACCCGCCGCAGAGAAACCGGCGGCTCCCGCAGAAGAGGCTCCTGCGGTCGAGAAAGAGACTCCGAGCGCCGAAGCCCCCGCCGCCGAGAGCGAAACCCCCGTCCAAGAGACGGCAGAAAAGAGCGAGGCGTAAGCCCGTCCAAGCCCAAGGAGCTTCCTGATGTACAACCGCGTAATTCTGGTGGGTAATCTCACCCGCGACGTCGAAATCCGCTACACGCCGAGCGGCAGTGCGATCGGCAAGGTCGGCATCGCCACCAACCGCCGCTTCAAAACCGCCAACGGTGAACAGCGGGACGAGACGATGTTTATCGACTTGACCTTTTTCGGTCGGACGGCGGAGATCGCCAATCAGTACCTGCGCAAAGGAAGCAAAGTCCTCGTAGAGGGTCGCCTGGTTCTCGAGCAGTGGACCGCCCAGGACGGAAGCAAACGGAGCAAACACTCCGTCACCGTCGACAACCTCCAGATGCTCGATCGTCCCGGAGAGAACAGCGGAACCGGGGGCGGATACGGCGGGGCGGAACGAAGCTACGACGCTCCTTCCGCCTCACCGCGACAGAGCGCTCCGTCGGAAAGCTACCGACAGCCCGCTCCCGCCTCGGCACCGCAACCCCCGGAACCCAGCGTACCCGAAATCGATATCGACGAAGAAGAAATACCCTTTTAGGAGACAACGTCATGGCCGAAAGAAGAAAGTTCAAAAAAAGATACTGCCGCTACTGCGAACAAAAAGTCGAATTCATCGACTACAAAGACCTTCAGATGCTGAAATTTAGCCTCTCCGAGCGCTACAAAATCATGCCCCGTCGTCTGACCGGCAACTGCAAAAAGCACCAGGAGATGGTTACTGCCGCTATCAAACGCGCCCGTCAAACCGCTCTGATCCCCTACATCGTCGACCGCAAGCGCGTCGTCGAAAACCCCTTCGAACTGATCAAGTAATTTCCAAGTTTCCCTACGGGGAAACTCTCCAGACTTCTTTTCCTTTCTTAATCTTTCCCGACAGCTATCAAAATTTTACTTATCTCCGCGCTTTCGATAGAATAATGGACATTTTCATTCAAAAGGAAAATAATGAATTATCGGAAAACCGGATTGACAACGGTAGGAGTCGCTGCAGCTCTGACGATGGCCTCCGCCGCCCCCGTCTCTGAGCAGGCACTGCAGAATGTGGTCCTTAATTTCGCCACCGAACACGGCAAAACGACCCTTCAGCTGAGTCCCGTCGTCGCCCGGGCCACACTGGAATCTTCCCTCCAATCTCCCGTCAACTTCAAAATCATGCGATTGAGCAACGGCGGATGGGTGATCGTCTCCACCGACGACGTCGCCCGTCCGATCCTCGCCTACAACCTGGAGGGAAGCCCGACCGACGTCATGCCCGAAAACTTCAAAAACTGGATGAAAGGGATCAACAAAGAGATTGAACGAGCCAAGGAGACTCTGACAAAATCCCCTTTCGCTAAAAAGTGGAAAACGCTTTCGCTTCCCCCCGAAAAATTCATGACTCTTCATCAAGAGCAGCGATTGGAGACGGCAGCTTCTGCCGGCAGTCGTCTGCAAAAAGCCCCTCTGCTTCAAACGACGTGGAATCAAGGCAAATACTACAACACCAAATGCCCCGCGGATGCGGATGGACCCGACGGGCATGTCTGGACCGGCTGCGTAGCAACGGCCATGGTACAGATCATGAAGTACTACAACTGGCCGCCCCGAGGCAAGGGAAGCCACAGCTATCAAAGCGATTACGGCACTCTCTCCGCCAATTTCGGCGCCACGAAGTATGCCTGGAAAAGCATGCCCGTCCCCACAGCTACCGACTACAACACACCGTTGGCGACAATCATGTATCACGCAGGTGTCGCGGTCAATATGCAATACTCCGCCCAGGGATCCGGAGCCTACATGCGAGATGCCGACACTGCGCTCAAAACCTATTTTCGTTATGCGACCAGCGGAGAAGCTTTTCGCAGCGATATGAGCGATAGCGACTGGAGCGCTCTTTTAAAAAGTGAACTCGACGCCAACCGCCCTCTGCTCTATGCCGGAAGCGGAAGCTATGGAGGTCACGCTTTTGTCTGCGACGGCTATGATTTCCGGGATGCCGACGACAAAAAATTCCACTTCAACTGGGGATGGGGCGGTTACTATGACGGCTATTTCGCCATCGGAGCTCTGAACCCCGGACAGTACGATTTCAACTCCTACAATGAAGTGATCTACGGTATCCATCCCGTCGGATCCATCAAAGCTCCCGCCAGAGTCCATACCCTCAAAGTCGGAAGAACCTACGCCATTTTGACCTGGAAAGATACGACAAAAAACGAACGCGGTTTCCGTATCTATCAGGGAACGCATCTGATCAAACAGGTCAAAGCCAACACCACCCGCACAAGAATCGCACGGCTTATCCCCGGGACACGCTACACTCTGCGGGTGGCATCTTTCCGTGGAGCGAGTGAATCCCGTCGTGTTCCCGTCCGCTTCAAGACCAAGGGAAAACGGCCCGCCATTTTGCCCATCTATATAAATCAGAGCGTCGACGGAGCACTCGGCAAAAACATCCGATCGGTTCATCGCAGCGGAGCCTACGCCAAATACTACACATTCCGAATCACAAAAGCGATAACCGTCACCGTGAAGCTCTCCTCTTCAAAATTTGATACCTATCTCTATCTGCTGGAGGGTCGAGGCAAACAGAAGCCCATCCTTGCGGAAAACGACGACAACTCAGGAACCGACTCCGCCATCACGATCGATCTCGATCCGGGTCGCTACACCATCGAAGCGACGAGCTACGGATCTGACGTCACAGGAAAATTTACGCTCTCTGTGGAACAGGAAGACGAGTAAACAGATCTCCGATTGGAGAAAACTTCCTATTTTACGATGCAGCGGGCAATGTGAAAGGGGCGGACGTACTCGGGAGAGACAAAATTGTCCCCCTCGATACGCCAATGTGCGGCGGTGTTTTTGCGGATTTCGATCGATTGGGCCATTTTGCGGAGCATCCGGCTCTCGCATAGAATCGGTTTGCCCGCATCGAAAGCGGCTTTGACGGCGGCGATGCGGGAGGTGGTCAGCCAATAGTGCGCTCCCACGAAGAGCAGGATCAACAAAGTCACGATGCTCAATCCTCGGCGCGGCGCTCCCGGGGACATGAAGGGACGTGTCGTTACGTAGAGGGTGATCAGAAGGATGATCCCCCCCATAATCAAATAGGCTCCTTCGAGATAGAAAAAATTCTTGATTGCTTCCATGCTTTGTCTGTCCTTTTTTGACTCTTTTTCGGAGTGTATCGCAAAAATCTCTTTTTCGGGCTTGACATCCGTCAACCGTCTCTAAAGAGACTCCCTCTATACTACGCGCAATTCCGCTCGATCAAGGATGGATGCAATGTTTAGCAAAAAGCTCGGTTTTGCGCTTGGTGCGCTTGTAATTTTTCTCGCCGCTGTCGCCTTTATCTTGGGGCGTCCTCCCCATCGGGATGCACGGATCTATCCTCTTGTGCGCCAGTACAGCCCCTTTGTCGTCGAAAACGCTCTGGGAGGCCTCAAAATCAAACGCAAAGACAATCCCAAATTCGAAGTCGAACCCGATACCGTCAACTTTTATGCGCAACTTCAGGATCTCGAACGCCGCTGGGCCCAAAAGCATTTGAAGATCGAAGCGGACAAATTGCTGATTTTGGATGACAAAGGAAAAACTCTCAAAGAGGTTCCCTTCAAAAATCCCTCGGAAAAGCGCTTTGTCGAAACTTATTACGGAGTCAAAGCCCCATGAGCGACATCGATATAGTTCTCACTCTCGTTTTCAGTATCGTGATGCTGCTTTTTATGAGCTATCCGGCGATGAAAGTCAGCGAATGGCTGGAAGAGCGTTTTTCTCTCGATCCCAATCGCCACGCACTGCGGGTCATCGTATTGACGATTCTCTTTTCGTTGATCATCGGCCTTTTCCTCCGATATGCCTAAAGATTTGGATCGATGATCAACGTCGGAACCGACCTCGTATCCATCGCCCGTATCCGTGAAGCGTACGACCGTTTCGGAGAGCGCTTTCTCCGGCGCTATCTTCATCCCGATGAGTCTTCGGGAAAAAGTTTGGAGACTCTCGCCGGTTACTGGGCCGCCAAAGAAGCCGTCGCCAAAGCCTTCGGATGCGGAATCGGCGCCGAGCTCGGCTTTCACGATATCCGTTTGCGGCACGATGCCAAGGGCGCTCCCTCTTTCACCCTTTCAAAGAGTGCCCTTCGACGCTTTCCGATGAGGGACGCTTCGCTCTCCATCAGCCACGATGGAGGCTTCGCACTTGCGGTTGTGATCGTCGTACTCGACACTCGCGACAACCCCCTCTCTTGAAACTAGGAATTTGGGTTAAAGCGATCTCCCGTCGTTCAACTCTTCGATCTTCTTTGCAGAGTCTGGAGAAGAGTGGCGCGTTTTTGGCCTCTGTGCTCCCGCAGCAGACTTTCCGGCGGAAGGAACGCTCCTCCCGCTGCCGAGTAGCTCCGGCCGATACTCGAAATGCATCGTATCGTAGTGATACCACTTACCGCCCCAGATGAAACCGTGCCGCTCGAAGATTTCAACGATGGAAAGAGGGATCTCATTGCGATAGCGGTAATGCTTCCCGCCCCAGCGCCAGTAGGCGGAGTGTTTGACGTTGATATCGATGGCCGCACCGAAAGAGTGGACGCTGAGGCGATGGGTCCCGGCGATGGTCCGCCAATAAAATCCTCCTCCGGGAGGAACAAGATATTTTTTCAACGAAGGGTTTCGGGCCACCAGTCGATCCAAATCCCTGGAGACGGCGGCGAGAGCTCTGTCGACACCGTTGATCCGTGTGACCGTGATACGATAGCGACCCCCGCTGCTGCGAGGCACCCACGGAATCTTTGTCAAATGTCTGCGGACTTCTGCGGCACTGTTGCCGTACATTTTCCGAAAAAACTTTTCGTTACGGATCCTCCCCGGATCATGATTTTTTGCGGGGCCTCTGCTCCGACTGTACCCCGAGGCACCTTTCGGATAGCGAAAGTGAAACATATCCTCGATGTCGGCTTGATTGAGCAACGAATCAAAACTCTTCTTTTTTCCGTCGTCGTAAATCATCTTCGTCCCGTCTCTCCAAATGATGCGGTTCTGCCGACATCCTTTGAGATGATCCGGATAGGCGCGTACCAGCCGCTGAGCGTTTGCATCGCACTTGGCGTACGCCGCTGTCCCCAGCATCGAGAGGATCAACGCCCCCATCATCCACTTTAGTTTTTTCACATCACACCTCCTTCTCCAATTATACTGCTGATCTGATGAGACTGCTTCCTACGCTTTGATCCAGGGAGAAAGCACTGAGACAACTCCTGTCAGTAAAAGAAAAAAGAGGATGAACCGCCGCAACCGATCCCGATCCAGGCGGTTCCCCACACGGATCCCGAGCAGGGATCCCGCCAGGACTAGCGGTGTCATCGCGAAGCCTACGACAAACGAAGAGGCCACGATATCGCCCAGTTTCCAATAGAGTAGCAGGACTTGCACCGGTGCCGCGGTGAAAAAGAGTGCCGCCATAAAGGCTCGGGTCCTCAGAGCGCTCCAATCGTGCGCCATGAGCCACAATACCACCGGCGGACCGCCCATGGCGATCATCCCAAGCATGATTCCGCTGGTAGAAAACGCCAAAAGATCCCAAAACAGCGGCAGACTCTCCCTCGGACGGATCCGAGTCCAGCGCTGAGAGGCCAGAATCAGCAGGAGTATTACCCCGACCAGCTGCTTCACGTACGTTGGATCGAGGCGATTGATCCAATAAAGCAGCGAAATGCCGATCGGTAGAGTCAGATAGCGAATCACAGAGGCGGGAAGCACCTCCCTCCAGACGACGTGATCGCGCAGTTTCCACGTCGCCACCGAAACTTGCACGAGAATAGGGATGGAGGTGAGGGCCACCGCCTGGGCCAAGGAAAAACCGGCCCAAATCAGAAGCGGAACCGCCAAAAGGTTGAAAGCGAAGCCGATGATCGATTGAATCGTACTGGAGAGAAAAAGAATCGATGCGGCGGCGATGAACATCCAGGGGTCGTAGCCGCCCATCTTTCGCTCTTACCTAAAAAAGAGTCCCGAGGAGCGGGCAATCTCCCGGTAGTGAGCCGTATCCTCCGCCGTTTCTGTCAAAATCGGCAAAGAGAGATCGTAGCTGTAGACGATCGCCATCGGACGGATCTCGAAAAAGAGCGCTCCTCCGATCAACTCCCGCAAAAAACTCCGAATCGCAAACTCCAATATCTCCAAATCGTCGATCCGGTAGAGGCTGTGCCCCTCCCGCAGATCGAACTGCCGGGTATAGATCTGCTCATCGATCCGATCCATCAGTTTGAGCAGATAGAGGTAGCGCTGCATATCGGTTTTGCCAAACTCGTCGGTCACCCAGTAGCAGTGTCCGCCGTTCTCCTCGAAGGCTCTGCGGGCGAAAGCCAGATAGCTCTTCTCCGCGGAGAGGCGGAAATATTCGCAATCGAGCAGATCCAGTTTGGGATCGTCCTTCTCCAGCAACGCGGGAAAGACATCCAAAATCGAATGCTCGAAAAAATCACGCAACTCTTCGTAACTTTGGGGAAGATTGGGAAGGACTTTTCCCAGCGCACCGAATCCTTTGCAGATGGCGGGGTCCTGGACTTTCATCAGGGGAATGGTGCATTCGTAACGCATAGCGCCTCCGATCGCTTTCCCGTATCCGGACGGGAAAATTATGCGAAATTGTATCCAATTCTCCGAAGAGACGACCCTCCCGATTCAACTCCGGGAAGAAAATCGCTTAAGGAGCGCCCGCAGCGTCACGACGATCCCTACACTCACGGCTCCCAGAATCATTCCCACCGACAAATCCAGGAGAATTCCGGGCACATGCTCTCCCCACCGATGCAGTGTCGGCAAATGGTGGACGAAAATCCCTCCGGAGACCAACAGCATCGCCAACGTTCCGATCACCGAGAGTGCGCGGACGATTCGGGGCAACGAAGCGACAAGAAAACGTCCGATCACAATGGGAGCCCCCTTACCGTCTCCGTCGTCGAGCCGCATCACGGCGTAGCCGATATCATCGAGACGGACGATCAAGGCCACCAGCCCGTAGACCCCCAATGTCGCCAGAAACGCCACGAAGGTCACCACCGGGATCTGCACGCTCAGCGGTTCCCCCTCTACCGCACCCAGCGCGATGATGACGATTTCGATGGAGAGGATAAAGTCGGTCACGACGGCGGAGCGGATCTTTTTTTTCTCCGCCGTGAGAACATCCTCGGAGATCTCCTCCTTGTGCTCTTCGTGAGCGATCCAACCGAACCACTCGAAGATCTTCTCCGCACCCTCGTAGGCCAGATAGACACCACCTAGCATCAGGATCGGCGTAATCGCCCAGGGAGCGAAGGCACTGAGAAGAAAAGCGAGAGGCAGCAAAATCAGCTTATTGAGAAACGAGCCCTTCATGATAGCCCAAAGGACCGGCAACTCACGCGAGGGGGGAAACCCTGCGGCTTTGTTCGCATTGACCGCCAGATCGTCTCCGAGAATCCCCGCCGTCTTTTTCGCCGCCGTCTTTCCCATCACCGCCACATCGTCCATCAATGCGGCCACATCGTCAAAAAGCGCAAAAAATCCGCCGGCCATCTCTTCTCCTCCTTTTCACCAATTTTGTGCATTCCTTGAAATGTTTGGCAGGGCCGAACCTCCGGCACTATCACCGCACCGAGTAACGATCTTTAGAGAATCTCCCCGCCCCCGAGCAGCCGCTCTCCGTCGTAAAAGACGGCGAACTGCCCGCGAGCCAGCCCGTAGACCGGCTCGGTAAGCTCGACCGTCCCCTCCTCTCCCGAGATCCGTACGTGTGCGGGGATGGCACGGGTGCGGTAGCGGACCTTGACCTCGCAGTCGAACTCTTCCAGGTTTTCGAAGAGATTGATGCGCCCGATGCAAAAACTCCGCTCCTCCAGCCGCTCGCGTGTGCCGACGACGATGCGGTTTTTCTCCGGATCGAGAGCGAGGACATAGTGGGGATCGTGGGCTCCATGGACAGTAAAGCCCCGGCGCTTGCCGATAGTGTAGTGCATATATCCCTTGTGGCGGCCGACCACCTCTCCCGCTTCGTTGAGGACTTCTCCTTCGCGGTCGATCTGCATGTGCTTTTGCAACACTTCGGTGTAATCGTTCTCCACGAAGCAGATTTCGCTGCTCTCTTTTTGCTCGGCGATCTCCTGCAATACGGGGACCCTGGCGGCGTAGGCTTTGACCTCATCCTTGTGCCACTCCCCGAGAGGAAAGAGCAGGCGCGGCAGGACCTCGGGACGCACTTCGGCCAGGAAATAGCTCTGATCCTTCCCCTTGTCGAGCGCCTGATAGACGTAGCGTCCGTCACAACGCAGATAGTGTCCCGTCGCCACCTTCTCGATCCCCAGCGCATCGGCGTACTCCAGCATCCGTCCGAACTTGATCTGGCGGTTGCAGACGACGCAGGGGTTGGGGGTGCGTCCGGCCCGATAGGCTTCGACGAAATAGTCGTAAACTTCCCGTTGGAAATCCTCGGAAATGTCGAGAAAATGCACCTCGATGCCGAGATACTCCCCTACCCGCTTCGCTTTGGCGTAGTTGGCTTCGTGGTAGGCGTCGTTGTCGTGGAGTTTCATATAGACACCGGTGACGGCATACCCCCGCTCCTGCAGCAGCATCGCCGTCACCGTGGAGTCAACCCCTCCGCTCATCCCAACCAGGACATCAGGCTTCATCGGCACGCTCCAAAATCTCCAAAGCGTATCCTCCGTCGTGTCGGATCAGACGCGCCTCGGCGAGGTAGCGCCCTTCGGCGTAGAGGTGGATATGCTCCGAGAGTTTCCAGGGAAAGGAGAGGACTGCTCCGGGAGCGAGCCGATCGGGAGGAACCATCGCGAGACGCCCCTCCAGTACGATCCGTTTTTTCCCGGGCCGCTCTCCCACCAGATCGGGCACCGCCTCTTCGATTCTCACCCTCTCCTCCTGCTCCGCGGGCAGCCACTCCCCTCGGTAGAGGATCTTCTCTCCCCGGCGGACAAAGAGTCCTACCGGCCGCTCTCCCAGATCGATCCAGTCCCCCGTCTCCATCTCCGCGAGCCGTTTGCGGCTCATCGAGAGCTTTTCGGTGACGAGACAGGGGCGCTTGGGCGAGAGATGATCCAGGATCGAACGGTTGAGGCGCTCCAGCTGGGCGTTACGCATCGATCTCTCCCAGAAACTGCTCGAGGATCCGCTCTTTGCTTGCCGGCTCCAGATCATCGGGCACCCGCTGGCCGGTGCTGAGATAGCTCACCGGCAAATGCCGCTCCGTCAAAAAAGCGATCAGATCCCCCACCCTGCGGGTTTCGTCGAATTTCGTCACGATGACGCTTTCGACGTTGATGAAGGAGAAGTGTTCGTAAATCTCCCGGATATCCTCATACTTGGCCGTCGCCGCGACGACCAGCTGCGTGGAGATCTCCCGATCCTGCACGCTTTTGAGAAATTCGACGGTTTTGATGAGGCGGTCGGTATCGTAAGGAGAGATCCCCGCCGTATCCACGAGGACCACATCGTAGTCGGCCAATTCGTCGAGCAGTTCGGCGAAGCGCTCGATCGACTCGGCGCGCCGGTGCTCGATCCCCAGAAGGCGGGCGAAGTTGTTCAGCTGCTCGTAGGCTCCGGCCCGGTAGGTGTCGAGATTGACCAGGGCCACCCGGTAGTCGCGATCGAGCATATAGGAGTAGCGCGCCGCCATTTTGGCGATCGTCGTCGTCTTGCCTACGCCGGTGGGCCCGACCATCATCATCACCCGGGGCTCTTCCAGATCCTCTTCGCGTACGCTCAGCCCCTCGTCGATCTCTTCGAGGAGGTAAGAGAGCAGGAGCGATTCGTCCCGCATCATTTCACTGCCCGCGACCGGCTCGAGACGCTGCTCGAGCCAGCGGCGGCGCAGCCCCTTCTCTTCCAGCAGCCGCAGGACCCGCTCCACCGGCCCGTCAGTCGCCGCCTCCGGTTCGCCGAGCCCGGCGGCGGCTTTCATCCGGTCGATCCCCTCTTTGAGCCGTTCGATCTCCTCGAGCAGCTCTTCGCTCTCGTCGATCCCTAGGCCGGCCAAATAATCCTCCTGGGAGACCCGCACCGTGATCTCCGCCATCATCCGGCCGTCGTGATCCATCACCTGCCGGGCCCGCAACAGCTCCAGCTCCGCGAGGCTGCCGTATTTTTGGCGTGCCAAGGCAAAGGCCTCTTTGGGGGTGGGGGCTTCGAAGGTCTCTTCGACCATAGGCTTCCTTTCACTCATTGCTCTTTTTTTCTTCGTTCTGTTGCGCCGCGGCTCCGAAGCGTTTCGCTCAATCTCGGCCGCCTCCTCATCTGTGCCAGAGGGATCGTCACCGACTCCCTCTCTCTCCAATGCGGATGGGGAATCGTCAAATCCTTACGGCGCACACGCCGCTCCCCGTAGAAGAGAATATCCAAATCGAGTGTCCGGGGAGCGTTGGGAAAGCTTCGCCGCCGTCCGAAACGGCGCTCGATCCTCAGCAGCCGCCGCAGCAAAGCCCGAGGCGGCAAGGCCGTAGCGATCCGAAGAACGGCGTTGAGAAAGTCGGGCTGATCCAGATATCCAAAAGGCGGATTGACCAGGATCGGGGAGCTCTCGAGAAGACGAAGGTCCGAGGAGCGTTTCAGGAAATGGCGCAGACGTTCGAAACGTCTGCGTACCTCCCCGACGTTGCCGCCGATCCCGATCCAAACCTCCGTCTCTCCCCGATGTCGCAGGGTTTTTTCGACCCGAGGAAATCCGCCGCCGCGCAGCAGCGTCAGACCCGGCCCGATCCGGCGACGCAAAAGAGCCATCGGAGCTCTAGAGGATCTCTGCCCGGCCGTCACGCATCACGACCGTATCCTCGATGCGGATGCCGAACTCTCCGGGCAGATAGATCCCCGGCTCGATCGTATAGACCATCCCATCCTCGATCCGGGTCCGGGAACGGGAGGCGATGACGGGCAGCTCGTGGATATCCAGACCCACCCCGTGGCCGGTGGAGTGGACGAAATATTTGCCGTAGCCCGCCTTCTCGATCACATCACGCGCCAGAGCGTCCACCTCTTTGGCCCGCATCCCGCTTCGGGCTTTGGCGACGGCACGGTCGTGGGCTTTGAGCACGGTGTCGTAGGCTCTTTGGATCTTTTTGGATCCGAAACGCTGACTCGTACCGAAATCGAAGCCCGGCACCGCCCGCACCGTTCGGGTCCGGTCGGAGCAGTAGCGCTCCACCTTCACTCCGGCGTCAAGGAGAAGCAGCTCTCCCTTTTTCAGCTTCCGATCGGTGGGGCGGGCGTGGGGTTTGGCGGCGTTGGGGCCCAACGCGACGATGGGATCGAAGCTCAGCTCCCTCTTTCCCTCTTTGCGCAAAATCCTCTCGGCGAGGAAATGCAGGGCATGCTCATCCCGGCCGAATCCCTTCCGACTGAAAGCTTTGGCGATCTTGTCGAAAGCTTTGGCTCCGACCCGGGCGGCTTTGCGCAGTTTGGCGATCTCTTCGTCGCTTTTGACGATGCGCCGTTTCTGCGACCATTGGGGTTTGGCTTTCCAGGCGATTCGCCCTTTGGGATCGAGGCGGCCGAAACGGTAACAATCCCACTCGGCGGGATCGTATACGCACTTTTTGACTCCGCTCTTGGCGAGGCGCTTGACCGCCGCGGCGAGAATGTCCTGCACGATCACCACCTCGGCGCCCTGCACCGCCTCCCGCGCTTCGATGGCGTAGCGCCCGTCGGTGAAAAACCACGCCTGCGAACCGAGACGCAGCAGTACCGCATTGTCGCAGCTGTAGCCGCATTCGTAGTAGAGGGCGCTTTCGTCGCGGAGTACGATGTTCATCTCAGGCTCAGCCCTGCTGCGCTGCCTGCTGCTGGCGCTGGGCCTCCTGCGCCGCTTTGAGTTCGTTCATGATCTGGGTGATGCCGATCATCGCCAGATGATAGCTAAAGGGCCCCATGCCGGCGATGACTCCGGCGCAGACTTCCGCGGTGATCGACTTGCGGCGGAACTCTTCGCGGGCGTGGATGTTGCTCAGATGCACTTCGATGGCGGGGATCTGCGTCGCGACCAGCGCGTCACGGATCGCGATGGAGGTGTGGCTGTAGGCGGCGGGATTGATGATGATACCGTGGGCGTCTCCCATACACTCCTGGATCCGATCGACGATCTCTCCTTCGAGATTGCTCTGGAAAAATTCGATCTCCATGCCGTTTTCCTGGGCGAAATGTTTCATCTGCTCGTGGATCTGATCAAGGGTCATGGGGCCGTAGATGTGCTGCTCACGGACTCCGAGCATATTGAGGTTGGGGCCTTGAATGACGACGATTTTCATAATGGATTGTCCTTTTTCCGGTGAAATTGAAATGGACAATATTCTAGTCAAAAGGCGGTTAAGGAGGGTTGAGTTGTGAGGTTGGATCTTGGATTTCCTCTGAAATCACCGGTTTCATTCGATGGCTCTGGCAGTCGCCAATGAGAAGCGTCAACGAAGGACAACTGCTTGTCCTTAGTAGCTTCGGAACCGAAACGGTCGGAGCGAAGCGTAGCCGTGGAGGCTGCGAGCACCCCTTCGGGGCAAGCGCTCCTTTGTCGCCATCAAGTGAAAGCTCTCTTTAGGGGCCGACTGGTATGGTTTCATTGCTTCTCCTGCATAGGGAAAGACTATAATTGCGAGCAAAAGCAAGAAGGACCAAAAAAATGCCGACCATTCTCATACCGGAAACACTCTATACGCCGCAGGGATACCGCCAAGGCCTCGCGGTCGCGTTCGATGAAAAGATCCTGGCTGTCGATACGCCCGAGGCGCTGAGCGCACGCTATCCCGACGCGAAAAAGATCGAAACGGGGGCCGGGACGATCCTCTATCCCGGCTTCATCAATGTCCACGTCCATTTGGAGTTTTCGGCCAATCGGTGCCGACTGGAGTACGGGGATTTTATGCGCTGGCTCGAGAGCGTCATCCGTGAACGCGACGCACTCGTCAACGAAGCCGACAACGCGGTGATGGAAGCCGCCTGCCGTCAGATGCTTCGCAGCGGGATAACGAGCTTCGGGGCGATCAGCAGCTTCGGGGCCGATCTGGAGGTCTGCCGCCGAGTTCCCCAGCGGGTCACCTTCTTCAACGAAATCGTCGGCTCCAACCCCGCGACGATCGATGCCCTCTATCAGGATTTTCTCCACCGCATCGACGCCTCCTCCGCCTGCGAACCGCAGGAGCGGATCACCCCCGCCGTGGCGATCCACGCCCCTCACTCCGTCCATCCCGTCGCCGTCCGCCGCGCCGTGGCCTTGGCCAAAGAGGAGGGGATGCCCCTTTCTACCCATTTCCTCGAATCCTCCTACGAACGGGAGTGGCTGGAGCACGGGACGGGGGGCTTTCGGGAGTTTTTCCGGCGCTATCTCAAGGCCGAGCGCCCCGTCACGACGATCGAGGAGTTTCTCGCCCACTTCGACGGCTACCCCAGCCTCTTCGTCCACGCCGTGCAAACGACCGAGGAGGAGCGCGGCCGTCTCGCTGCCGAGGGGCATTTCGTCGCCCACTGCCCCCGTTCCAACCGCCTGCTGGGCTGCGGACGCTATCCGCTGGAGGACCGTCGCGTCCCCGTCGCCCTGGCGACCGACGGCCTGAGCTCCAACTGGTCCCTCGATCTCTTCGAGGAGATGCGCGCCGCTTTGATGCTCCACCACCAAGCCCCGCTGCCGCAGTTCGCCGATCGGCTGATCCGCGCCGTCACCCTCGACGCCGCCCGCTCCATCCGCAGCGACGCCGGCCGCATCGAAGCGGGAGCCCCTGCCGATTTCGCCCTGATCCGGCTTCCCCAGGGCTGTGAGCGGGAGGAGGAGCTCGCCCTGCAGACGATCCTGCACAGCCGCGAAGCCGAAGCGGTCTGGATCGGGGGTGAAGAGCTCGTCATGTGAACGCGGCATTTTTTCAGGGAATTTGAGCATCATAAATTCTTTTGATTGTAAGCTATTATTAAAATAAATAGTATAGAATAATGCCTCGAACGCCAACCCGATTCAAAGGAGTCAAACGCAATGGAAAAAAAATACTGGAACCCCTATTTCGGCGGGGTCGTTCTGGGGACGATGCTCTTTTTGAGCTTTGTCATCGCTTCCCAGGGCTTCGGCGCCAGCGGGACCTTCTCCCGGGCGACGGCCCAGTTTCTCGTCGACAGCGACAAGAGCTGGCTGAACAACGCCTACATCGCCCACTACTTCCGCCACGGGGACAACGCCCTGCTCAACTGGACGGTGATCGAGACGATCGGCATCTTCCTGGGAGGCTTCGCCAGCGCCCTGCTCGCCGGCCGCTTTATGATCCGCCCCGACAAGGCCAAAGGCTACTCCACCCTCAAGCGCCTCTTTTGGGCGCTGATCGGCGGGATGATCATCGCTTTCGCCACCCGCCTCACCCGCGGCTGCACCAGCGGCCAAGGGCTCGACGGGATGGCGACTTTTTCGGTGGGGGCCTGGATCTTTATGTTTTCCACCTTCGCGGCGGCACTGATCTTCTCTCCCCTTTTCCGCAAGCAATGGGTCGATGAGAACGAAGGAGGCGACGAATGAACGATCTGATCCTTCCTCTCTACAAAAACGGTTTTTTAAGCCCCGAAGCGAACTTCTTCTTCGCGATCGTGCTGGGTTTTGCTTTCGGTTTCGTGCTGGAGCGTACCGGCTTCACCCGTTCGCAGTACATCGCTGACACCTTCTACTTCAAAAACCTCGCCGTGCCCAAGATCATGGGTGTGACGATCATCACGACGACCACCTGGTTCATCCTCTTCGCCTGGATGGGATGGATCGACCTCAGTGCTCTCTTTACGCCGGCTACCTACGTCTGGCCCTATGTCGTGGGCGGCCTGCTCTTCGGCTTCGGGATGGTGATGGCGGGCTACTGTCCCGGCACCGCCGTCGCGGGCCTGGGGACCGGCAAGAGCGACGCGCTGCTCTTCCTCCTCGGCCTCTTCGGAGGGATGTTCCTCTACTTCCTCCTCTATCCGATGATCGCCGGTTTCTCCTCCTCGGGCAATCTCGGCGTCCTCAAGCTCCAAGATCTTTTCGGAGGCAACGAATACACCTCCTACATCCTGACCGTAGCGCTCGAAACCGGCATCATTCTCTTCCTGATGCTGCTGCAGAAACTGACCAACAAAGGAGAAAAATAAGATGGCAATGAAAACCAATATCGTCGCTCCCGCCGGGGGCATCCTGATCCTCGCCGGCGGCCTGGCCCTGGCCTTCTACACCGGCACCGACGGAGCGGCGCTCGCCGCAGCCAAAGCCAAAGCGGTGGAGAAATACGTCGCCCTGGCCGACAAATCCCTCGCCTCCGGCGACTTGCACAAAGCGGAGAAATTCGCCAAAGAGGCCCTCGTCGTCGATCCCAAAAACAAAAAGGCCCTGGGCGAATTCAAAAAAATCGTCCTCGCCTCCTGCCCCAAAGCCGCTCCCGCCGCGGCTCCGGCCGCCGCCACATCGGCCGCCGCAAAAACAGTGAGCCCCAAAACCGCGACACCTGCTGCCGCAGCTCCCGCCGCCAAACCGGCCCAGCCCGCCGCCGACAGCGAAGAGGAGATGGGCTGCATTTAGACTTTCGATAGGATCGACGAATCGAAAGCCTTTCCAAAAATCTCCTGATATTCAGGAGATTTCCCTCTTTCCCTCACACTCGACCTTTTCACTCCCGAACTCTTTTCAACCCGAATTTTGCAGCAGAAAGTAGTTCATCTGTATCGATCATCTGCAGATCTGACGCACCTTCTATCGCATGGTTCGGGTTCACTCTTTCGGTAACACTCAAACAATATTCACTCAACTTTCTGAAAAAAACTCTTCATCAAATGATGGGCAATTCTTTTGTTATAATTAAATTATAGTTTTAATAAGGAGGAGAAACAATAATGAAAGAACTTAAGCGCTTCTTCATAACGATGCTGCTCCTGATGAGCGGATGGAGTGGGAACCTCTGCGCAGATATCCTGAAATCGGGGAGTGCCGTCGTCACAGGATTCTCCGGAACCCGACAGCAGGGGCCGAATCTTACAATCGATCCGGAGGGTGCCGTGGTAAAAGTTTTCGATCTCACCGATCTCGGAGCGGCCGAGGGGGAGCTTGTAAGCCCTCCGGTTCTCTTTCGACTGACGGCGGCATCGGTCGGCCAAGTCTTCGGCATCGCCCTGGACAACGCCGTCCCTCCCAACATCTACCTCACCGCCACCAGCGCCTATGGATTGCACATCGTCATCCCCGATCAAGACGGTGACGGTTTTCCGGAAACCGTCAAAGAGGGAGCGCCCGGTGCCCGCTTCATGCCCGGGCAGTTCGGACCGGGAGGATCGGCCGGATCGGTCTGGAAGATCGACGGTCGCAGCGGAGAGGTGAGCCTTTTTGCCGATCTCAAAAATCGGGGCATCCCCAACGGAGGAGCCGCCCTGGGCAACATCGCTTTCGACGTCGAACACGGTCAATTTTTCGTCTCCGATCTCGACAGCGGTGTGATTCACCGGCTGGATCTCGACGGCAACGAACTGGGAACGTTCGACCACGGTTTGCAGGGGCGTACGGCCGCCGGGATGAATGCGATCACGGACGACGGGAGCGTCGCCGCCCTCACCCAAAGCTCTTTTCGAGTGGACGATGCGCAAAGCTGGGGACTGACCGATATGCGACGCCTCGTCTGGGGGCTGGCCGTTCATCAAGGGCGTCTCTACTACGCCGTAGGGGAGGGTCCGCAAATCTGGTCGGTCGGCTTGGATGCAAAGGGAGATTTTCTTCAGGATGCCCGTCTGGAGATCGAAGCGGTCCCCGGAGGGATGCCTGTCTCGGATATTCTTTTTACGTCAGACGGTACGATGATCGTCGCTCAGCGCGGCGGTCTGCTCGGAGGGGCGGATTTCCGGAAATTCCAGTCACCGGGAGTCAGCGGAGTCTACCGTTATACCCGGCAAAGCGACGGCAGCTGGAGTTCCCAACCCGATCTCTATTCCATCGGCTTCCTTCCCGATTACAGAAACGGTGCCGGAGGGGTGGGAAACTCCTGCGACAACATCCTCTGGAGTACGGGAGACAATCTGCTGCTTACGGGAACGGACTCGGACTTGGCGAACTCCTCCGGTGCCGTACACGGACTGCAAGGCAACGACCTCTCCCTGGTCCAACCTCAAAACACCCCTCCCGCACAGAGTTGGTTTATCTCTTATGATCGACGCTTCACAAATGCAAAATATTCCGGACAGGTGGGTGACGTGGAAATCTATCGTCTCTGCACGCAAACCCCTCCCGTTGTCTCTATGCCTCAGGTCGTCTCCGAATCTCCTGTTACGATCGCTCCCCCGGTTCATAAAATCAAACATCACAAAGTTCCTATTGCTCGATCGGTCACTATCGGATGTCCGGCCGGAACCTATTGGAACGGCTGGCGCTGCGTCCTCCGCCCCGTATATCGCTGCCTCAACGGATTTTTCTGGAACGGCTGGCGCTGCATTTTTCGGCCCAGTTGCGGACCCGATTATCACTGGAATGGATGGCGCTGCGTCCCCAACGCCAACTGGCACCGCTGCCCTCCCCACTACCACTGGAACGGTTGGCGCTGCGTCCCCAACGCCAATTGGCACCGCTGCCCTCCCCACTATCACTGGAACGGCTGGCGCTGCATCCCCAACGCCAATTGGCACCGCTGCCCTCCCCACTACCACTGGAACGGCTGGCGCTGCATCCCCAACGCCAACTGGCACCGCTGCCCTCCCCGCTACCACTGGAACGGTTGGCGCTGCGTCCCCAATGTTCCCTCCGGACACTACTGTGCCAAAAATTACCACTGGAACGGACGACGTTGTGTTCCCAATATTCCTGCGGGACCCTACTGCCCCCTTGCTTATCATTGGAACGGACGACGTTGTGTTCCCAAACGGCAAAATTTGTTCCGAAACACTCCAACCCAATCCTCTTCTGTCGACAAACGCCACTCCGTATCCTCTGCAAAACATCGACGAAAAACAGCGCCGGTGGTTCACGCCATCCATCCCCGCAAGCACAATTTGCAAAATCGACCGCTCCATCCCCACCGAATCTACCGCCACCCCTCAACGCATAAGGTTCATGTACACTCCGCTCGCCCGCATCACAAAAAAGCCCGCAAACACCCCAACGGCAAGAAGAAAAACATAGGGGTGCGCACAAGCACCTCTTCGCAATAAGCTCTCCAACGGGGGAGGATGCCTCTAAGCTGGCAGATCCACGAAAATTGATCGGTGCGGAGGGTCTGCTGACAAATGCAAATTTTGGGGTCAATGGAATGCGCTCTCAACGGACCAACATCTGATCTACAGAGAAAACATCACTGAAGAGGTCAAAAAATATATATCGGGCCGTTATACGACCCGTTTCAAAAGGAGGGGAAATTCATTCAAAAAAAGGAGGAAAAATGAATTCAATGGTTGGGATAGCTTTGTCAGTGGCAACTGACACTGTTAGTATCCTCCAAAAAGTATAATCGAAGTTTAACAAAGTATTGAAAAATTACAGAAAATAATAAAAATCATAAGAAAAAGGGGATTCCGTTTCGGAGAGATTCCGAAACGGTGTTTTGAAAGATCGAATCAGACTCCGGCCTCTTCGCGGCGCTGGAGATACTCCCAAAACTCGTTGATATCCTTTTGGATCCTCTCGATGACGTGCTTGTTCTCGGGCTTGAAGAGATGCTTGTAGCGTCCCTGGGCCGCTAGATACTCTTCGACGGGGATGACCGTCTTGGGCCGATAGAGGATGTTGAGCTTGTGGCCGTCGATGATCTCGTAGATCGGGAACATCAGCGTATCGGTCGCCAGGTCGGTGACGTGGATCGTATCTTTGGGATCAAACTTCCACTCGGTCGTACAGGCGCTGACGGTGTTGATGAAGCAGGGGCCTTCGGTCTCCAGAGCCTTCTGGAAACCTTTGGCCATGATCTTCCATTTGTTGGGCGCCAGCTGGGCGACGTAGGGAGCGCCGTGGGCGGCCATGATGGCGACCATGTCTTTTTTCTTCTGCTTCTTGCCGTAGCTGACACGACCGGCCTGAGCCGTCGAGGTGTGCGCACCGACCGGCGTCGCCGAGGAGCGCTGGCCGCCGGTGTTGGCGTAGTTCTCGTTGTCGAGGCAGATGTAGGTGAAGTCGTGTCCGCGCTCGACGGCACCGGAGAGCCACTGGAATCCGATATCGTAGGTCGAACCGTCTCCGCCGAACGCGACGAACTTGACGGGAGCGTCGGGATCCTTGAGGGTCCCTTTGCGCTTGCGAGCCTTGTACATCGCCTCGGCACCGGCGGCAGCCGTGGCGGCGTTTTCGAAACCGATGTGGATCCAGGAGGTATCCCAGGAGGTATAGGGATAGACCGCGGTGGAGACCTCGAGGCAGCCGGTGTTGGTAGCGATGACGAGGTTGTCGTCGGTCGCATTCATCAGCTCCCGGACGATCATCGAGTGGGCGCAACCGGGACACAGAAGGTGCGCTCCCTCGAACCGCTCGTTGGCGGTGGAAAATTCTTTCAGGTTTTTAATGGATCGGATGGCCATACTTAGCTCCTTTTGCTCTCAAAAAATCCCAGCTTGGGCCCACGCAGGCCGCTAAACTGCTGGATAGGTGTAGTGATGTAGCCCACATCGGCGTGCCCTTTCTGCTCCCGCATGATCCGCTTGGCCTCTTCGACGGAGAAATCCCGTCCACCGAGTCCGTAGATGAAGTTGGTCACCAACGGGCGCTGATCGGCGGGAATGGTCGCGAGCGCTCCGCAGGTTTCGTTGTACAGAGCCCCCATCGCACCCATCGGACAGGAACGGTCCAGTACAGCGACACACTTGAGCCCGCTGAGAACCTCCCGCAACTCTTCGAAGGGGAAGGGACGGAAAGTCCGAGGAGCGATGATGCCCGCTTTGATCCCCTCCTCTTCCCGCAGCTGCTTGGCGGCGAGGATCGAAGTTTCGACCGTACTTCCCAGTGCCAGGATCGCCACTTCGGCATCTTTCATCATATAAGTTTCGAGCCGCTTGTAGCGGCGGCCGGTCTTTTTCTCGAATTCGTCGAAGACACGGTCGATGACGACGTAGGAGTCCATCAAGGCACGGTGCTGCTTGGCCTTGTGCTCGTAGTGCCAGTCCTCCTCGGTCTGAGCCCCATAGGTGACGGGCTTGGAGAAGTCGAGCATCTCATCGACGGGCTTGTAGTCGCCGATGAAAGCGTAGGCTTCGTCGTCACTCAGAGGATGGATGTTTTGCGCCGTGTGGGAGGTGACGAAACCGTCCT
>JALWNT010000014.1 GCA_027080995.1 Campylobacteraceae bacterium
AAATCCAAAATCCAAAATCCAAAATCCAAAATCCAAAATCCAAAATCCAAAATCCAAAATCCAAAATCCAAAATCCAAAATCCAAAATCCAAAATCCAAAATCCAAAATCCAAAATCCAAAATCCAACATCCAACATCCGAAATTCTATATCCACTCTCCATTCGCTATAATCCCCGCATGAAGAGCGCACCCTGGGAAATCCTCCGCGAACGGGAGGGTACTGTCATCGTCTGTCATGGAGAGTGGACGCTTGAGCGTGCCGCCGAAATCGAAAAAGCGTTGCAGACGATTCCGACGGACTTGAGTCCTCCATGCCGAATCGACTTCCACGAAGTCAAACGTTTTGACAGTGCCGGGATGCTTCTGCTTCTCGATTTGCGTGAAAAGCTACGCAAGACGGGAATCGAATGCTCCATCGTCGGTCTCGACGACAAACAGAAAAAAATGTTCGTACTGGTCGAAAAGGGGTACGGAGAAGCCCCGCTTCCCCGACGCAAAGAGGGCTTTTTCTATCGGATCGGGCGGGCAACACTGAACGAAATCGATGTCGCGAGAAGTTTTTTTCATTTTTTGGGAGAGTTGAGCGTCACCTTTGTCCGCCTGCTTCTCCACCCGGGCAATTTTCGCCTGCGTGAAACGGTCTATCATATTGAACAATCGGGCTTCAACGCTCTCTTCATCATCGCACTCACTTCGATTCTGGTCGGACTGGTTATCGCCTACGAAAGCCTCGTACAGCTCAGCCAGTTCGGAGCCGATATTTATGTCGTCGACGGAATCGGCATCGCCATCACCCGTGAGCTCGGGCCGATGATCACTGCCATCGTTATCGCAGGACGCAGCGCTTCGAGCTACACCGCCGAGATCGGTACGATGCGTCTGACCGAAGAGATAAGCGCCATGCGAACCATGGGCTTCGACCCCTTCTACTTTCTCGTCATCCCCCGGATCGTCGCCCTGATCATCGCCCTGCCTCTTCTGATCTTCTTCGCCGACGTAATGGGAATCTTGGGCGGGATGCTCGCCAGCAAAGCACAGGTGGGAATCTCCTACTCCTTTTTTATAGAAAGGCTCCAGGAGGTTCTCGCCGCCAAGCAGTATATTTTGGGCATTATCAAGGGGCCCTTTTTTGCTCTAATCATTGCCGCAACCGGCTGTTTTCACGGCTTCAGAGTCACCGGAGACACTGAGAGTATCGGGATCGAAACCACCGCCAGCGTTGTGCATGCGATCTTTTTTGTCATTGCGTGTGACGCACTTTTTGCGATTCTCTACACACAGATGGGATTTTGAGATTATGGCCCGTCCTGTCATCGAACTGCACGACATCGTCACCCGCTTCGGCGACACCGTTATTCACGACGGAGTGAGTCTGCACGTCAATCCCGAAGAGATCTACGCGATCCTAGGCGAAAGCGGCACCGGAAAATCGGTCCTCGTCAAAGAGATCATCATGCTTCTGCGCCCCGTCAGCGGAACCATCAAAGTCCTGGGACATCGGCTCGACCAAAGCGACTTTCGTACCCTCCAGGAGCTGCGCCGAAACTGGGGGGTACTCTTTCAGTTTGGAGCACTCTTCACCTCTCTTACCATTGCCGAAAACATCGCTCTTCCACTCAAAGAGTACACCCGCATCTCCCGCAAACTGCGGGAGAAAATCGTCCACGAAAAGCTAGAAATGGTCGGTTTGCATTCACGAGCCGCCTCCCTCTATCCATCCGAACTCAGCGGAGGAATGATCAAACGGGCCGCGTTGGCCCGTGCCCTGGCAATGGATCCAAAGCTTCTCTTTCTCGACGAACCGACGTCGGGACTCGATCCCATCGGTGCACGGGCCTTCGACCGTCTCATTGTCGATCTGCGCGACGCTCTGGGCATTACCGTCGTGATGATCACCCACGATCTCGACTCCATCTTTACCATCGTCGATCGTATGGCGGTCCTCGCCGACCACAAAGTAGTCGCCGAAGGGACCCTCGACGAAGTTCTGCACTCCACTCATCCTTTTGTGGAGCGTTTTTTCAAAAACGAATACATCTCCAAACGTTTTATGGGTAAAATACCCTTCGGTAAAGATCAGGCGCAATGCGGGAGAAAAGACGATGTACAGTAAAATCAACTATACAGTAGTAGGATTGTTCGTCTTCCTCTTTACCGCTGCAATGTTGGCATTCGGATTTTGGCTGAGTAAATACGGTTTCGAAAAAGACTACGAGTACTATCTTCTCTATTTCAACGATCCTGTCGACGGCCTCAGTCCCGACTCGACCGTCAAACTCCGCGGCGTCCCTGTCGGCAAAGTCGCCAAAATCGGCATCGATCCCTCCAACGTCGAACGGATCCGGGTATTGATCCGTCTCAAACCCGGTACTCCCATCACCAAGGGAATGTACGCCACTCTCAAATTGCAGGGAATCACAGGGCTATCCTACGTTGAGATCGAAGGAGGCAAACAAGGCGCGCCCCTTTTGAAAGCCTCTGCCGGACAACTTCCCGTCATACCCACACGCCCTTCACTGATCCAGCAGCTAGGAGACGAAGCCCCCCGACTCCTCAAGAAAATCCAGAAAGCCTCCGAAAGTTTGACAAAAATCTTATCCGAACACAATGCTAGGCGCTTGAGTGAAATCCTCGACAACACTGCCTCCGCAACCCGCAAGGCACTCGAAGTGGAAGAGCGCATCCTCGCTCTGAGTGATGAACTCAATGCGACGCTTAAGCGTTTCGACACAAAAACTGAGGTATTGAGTCTTCAGATCGGAAACGTCACTCGAACTCTCAACGAAAAACTTCCTCCCCTGATGGATCACCTGGATGCGGCCGGGGCCAACATCGCCGATCTGGCCCGCGGCCTCGACCGCCGAATGAAACGGGGAGAGTACGATCTGCGCAAAATGATTCGCCCGATCCAGATCGACATCAAAGAGCTCAGCTACAGCTATCAGGAGCTCGCCGCCGACCTCAAGGATCTGAGCCGTCACCCCTCCAGCATCCTCTTCGGTGCGGGCCATCCCCCCAAAGGACCCGGCGAATGAGATCCACATTTCTTTTTTTTCTACTTGCTCCATTGATATTTATTTTTTCGGGATGCAGTCAAAAGACCTTGCATCTTTATACTCTTGATGCCGCTTCCTCCGTCCCCAGGGTCTCCCCCCGTTTCGAGACACTGCGCGTCGACTACCCCCAGGGGATCGAAAACGGCATGAGTGATCGAATCTACTTTCGACGTGGCGACTTGAGCCAATCCTACTACGCTCAGAGCCAATGGGCCCAAACTCTCAATCGCATTCTCCTGGCCAATCTCCTCGAGACATTGCGCCGCAGCGGTATCGCCCGACACGTCATCGACTACGCTTCGCAGGCCGACGCCGATTACGAACTTGAAAGTACGGTCTATCGTTTCGAGCAAATCGTGGAAGGTAAGCATTCTTACGCCGAAATTTCGATCGGTCTTCGACTCCTGCGCAGCGATACCAAAAAGCTGATCGCCCAAAAGATCTTCACCGCCCGTGTCCCCTGCCCCACGACCGATGCCCGGGGCTTCGTCGAAGCCGCCAACAACGCCCTCGAAAAACTCGGTGCCGAAATGGTCCGCTGGCTGGTACGACAGTAGCAAAGGAGAAAAGCGGATGGATCAAAATCTCAGCCTTCAAAACTTCAGCGCAAAGATCCCCGCCCTCCCCTGGCTGGAGATGGGGAGCGGTTTTCTCGTCGGTATGGCCGTCGGGTACTTCCTCAAAAAGAGCTTCAAATTTATGCTTCTGCTGCTGGGGATCGGTTTGGTTCTGATCTTTCTCCTCGAGAGCCAGCACGTCGTCATCATCGACGAAAACGGCCTTGTCCAGACTGTCTCCCGGGGCAGTGAACTCTTTCAATCTTTCGCGCTCTTTCTGCGCGAACGCCTTGCCCGCCTCAGCTTCGCCGGCGGAGCCTCCGGCCTCGCAGGATTTCTCGTTGGGTTGAAAATGGGATAGAAAAATCATGCTAGTCCATATCTGTTGTGCCGTCGATAGTCATTACTTTTTGCAAAAACTTCGGGAGGATTATCCCGACGAACGCTTGATCGGCTTTTTTTATGATCCCAACATCCACCCCTACAGTGAATACCGTCTGCGGCTTCTGGAGGTAGAGCGCAGCTGCCGGCGGTTGGGAATCGAACTGATCGAGGGACCCTACGATGTGGAGGCGTGGCTCGATGCTGTACGCGGCCTCGAAAACGAACCCGAGAAGGGACGCCGCTGCGCTGTCTGCTTCGATCGACGCTTCGAGGTCAGTGCCGCCAAAGCGGCAGAGCTGGGAGAGAGCGCTTTTACCTCCACGCTTCTGACCTCTCCCAAGAAATCTCTTCCTCAACTTCGGAAAGAAGGCGAAAGACTCGGCGAAAAATATGGAGTGAAATTTCACGCTCCCGATTACCGTAAAGCTTCAGGCACCCAGGAGCAGAACCGCCTGGCCAAAGAGGCCAAGCTCTACCGCCAGGATTATTGCGGATGCCTCTACGGATTAAAAATCCAGAGGGAGGAGCAGGCCAAACTCACAGACGAATTGATGGTCCCGCTCTCCGGGCAAGTGCAGCCCGAATCGATCGAAGAGCGGCTCGCTCTCTATGAACGCCGGCTTGAATTTGAGGCCCAGGGGCGCGACTACCGGATCGTCAAAGAGCGCTTTCTCAACTGGCGCTTGGAGTGGGGCTTGTTGCGCGTCGGCAAAGCTCCCGTCCCGGCGCATATTCTCCCCTACTCCACTCTCAAGCGCAACTTCACTCGCGGACGAATTGAAGAAAAAATCGACTCCTTAGCTTGGCTCAATCGTGATGAAGTGAAATTCACAACGCTGAAGGAATACAACCGTCAAACAGGCCGAAACTACTCCTCCGTCATAGCGCTGATCTTCAATCCACCGCCCTTTTTCGAAGAAGTAACCTTTCGAAAATCTTTGCTCCCTTCCCCCTATGATCTGAGTACACTGCTCGTCGTCGAAACGCTCCCGGAACGAAAAATCGAACTCTCCATGAAAGCCCATTGTTTCGAAGATGTCCGTGAAAGGACGATCCTCATTAACTGATAATTAACTTGAGGCTAATCACCCTGTTACCAGAGCTTGGATAGAATACAGCCTATTTTAGTGGGGATCGCTCTGTCTGCGCATTCCCGAATTGCGAAAGGATGCACGTTGTATAACGTCGTAGAGATTCAAAAAATTCTTCCTCACCGTTTTCCTTTTTTGTTGGTCGACCGGATTACCGATCTCGAACCTGGCCGCTCCATCGAGGGCTACAAAAACGTCTCAATTTCCGAACCTGTTTTTCAGGGTCACTTTCCTGATCACCCCATTTACCCCGGGGTGATGATCATCGAGGGAATGGCCCAGGCCGGCGGTGTCCTCGCCTTTAAAAGTATGGACGATGCCAGCCAGGAGGCGATCGAAAACAAAGTCGTCTATTTCATGAGCATCGACAAGGCGAAGTTCCGTTCTCCTGTTACCCCCGGTGATCGACTTGTCTATCGACTGGAAGTTCTCAAACACCGCGGAGATATCTGGTTTCTCGATGGCAAAGCCTACGTTGACGACAAACTCGTGGCCGAAGCGCAGCTTAAAGCAATGATCGTGGACAAGTGACGGATGGTATTTTGATGATTCATCCCACCGCCATCGTTCACGAAGGGGCTCAGATCGCTGAAGATGTCCGCATCGGTGCCTACAGCGTCATCGGCCCCAAGGTTTGCATCGGGCCAGGAACGGAGATCGGTACACATGCACTGATCGAAGGTGAGACGACGATCGGAGCTCGCAACCGAATCTTTTCCCACGCGGTGATCGGATCGATTCCCCAAGACCTCAAATATCGTGGAGAGAAAGTCCGACTCGAAATCGGTAACGACAACATCATCCGGGAATTCACTCTGCTCAATCCCGGCACCGAAGGCGGCGGCGGGCTCACCTCCATCGGAAACGGCAATCTCCTGATGGCCTACGTCCATGTCGCCCACGATGTCCGTATCGGTAACGGGTGCATCCTCGCCAACGCTGCGACTCTGGCCGGTCACGTGACTCTCGGCGATCACGTCGTCATCGGCGGTATGACCCCGATCCATCAGTTCGTCCGCGTCGGGGACTACGCGATGATCGCCGGGGCCAGCGCTTTGAGTCAGGACATCCCGCCCTACTGCCTCGCCGAAGGGAACCGAGCGGTGATCCGCGGCCTGAATCTTACCGGCTTACGCCGGAACATCGATCGCGAGACCATCGACGCGCTCAAAAACGCTTACCGTCGACTCTTCGAAAGTACGGAAGCTCTCAAAGAGAATGCCGAAAGGCTCTCGAAAGAGACAAACAACGATGCGGTCAAAAAACTCTGCCGATTCATTCTGGAATCCCGTCGCGGGATTCCTTTCAAAAGGAAAACAAATGCCCAGTAAACATTGCAGCTTTTGCGGAAGCCCCGAGCGTGAGGAGAATCCCCTCATCGCCGGCAACGACGCCTACATCTGTTCCAACTGCGTCGTCTCCGCCTACAAAATACTTTTCGGAGAGGAGGAGAGTACATCTTCGGGTGAATTTAATCCTAGACTTCTGAAACCCAAAGAGCTCAAGGCAATGCTCGACGAATACGTCATCGGTCAGGAAGAAGCCAAAAAAACCCTCTCCGTCGCCGTCTATAACCACTACAAAAGAATTTTCAAGAACCTTCCCGACGACGATACCGAAATTTCTAAATCCAACATTCTGCTTATCGGGCCCACCGGTAGCGGTAAAACCCTGCTGGCGCAGAGCATCGCCCGTTTTCTGGATGTCCCCATCGCCATCGCGGATGCGACGAATCTGACCGAGGCCGGTTACGTCGGCGAGGACGTCGAAAACATCCTCACCAAACTGATCCAAGCCGCCGACGGAGAAATCGAAAAGGCCGAAAAAGGGATTGTCTTCATCGACGAAGTGGACAAAATCGCCCGCCTGGGTGAAAACCGTTCCATCACTCGCGACGTCTCCGGCGAAGGGGTCCAGCAGGCACTGCTCAAGATCATCGAAGGCTCCATCGTCAACATCCCTCCCAAGGGAGGCCGCAAACACCCTAATCAGGATTTCATCCAGATCGACACTTCCAACATTCTCTTCATCTGCGGCGGAGCCTTCGACGGACTCAACGATATGATCAAACGCCGCCTCGGCGGCAATACAATGGGCTTCGGCCAGAAGAAGCGCAGCAAAGAGGAGGAGGAGAACCTCCTGCATCTTGTCGAGCCCGACGACCTTGTCCATTACGGTCTGATCCCCGAACTGATCGGACGACTGCACGTCATTGCCACCCTCAAGCCGATCGGTGTCGACGATATGGTACGCATCCTCACCGAACCCAAAAACGCTCTTGTCCGCCAGTATCAGAAACTTTTCGAACTCGACGGGGTCATGCTGACCTTCGAAGAAGAGGCTCTTCGGGCCGTCGCCCGCAAAGCGATCGAACGAAAAACCGGAGCCAGGGGACTGCGCTCAATCCTCGAGGAGATCCTCCTGGAGATCATGTACGAACTGCCTGATCTCCAAGGATACGAAGTAGTCATTACTCCCGACGTTGTAGAACGCCACGCCCAACCTCTCTATCTCAAACAGAAAAAAAGCGCGTAAAGCAAAGGACAAACTGCCATGGGATTTTTCAAGAATTTATTCGGTGTCTTCTCCAAGGATCTGGCCATCGACCTGGGCA
>JALWNT010000015.1 GCA_027080995.1 Campylobacteraceae bacterium
GCGGCCAAGGGCACTCCTTTGGAGGCAAAAAAATTTTGGGAGAATTTTATCGAAAAAGGGTGAACGAATCACTCATCAAAGGAGCGATCGAGCGTGAGGCATTTTCCAAAAAGGGGCTGTGACTCCCCGGCCAAGACCCAAAGCGTCTCGTAGAGCGGCTCTCCGGCGGGATAGGTCCCCATCCCGTCGGTGAAATAGAGCAGCGCCCTCGGCGGCTCCAGCGCACGCTCCACGTAGTCGAAAACCGGCCGAAAATCGGTCCCTCCTCCGCCGACGATCTTACAATCGAGAGGCTCGCCGCTCTCGAATCGGCGGTGGGATCGGATCCGATCGTCGGCGACGATCAGCTCGATCCGGTAATCGGCGAACTGCTCCATAATCGCATCCACCTCCGCGAGGAATGCACGCAGCAGCTCCGGGTCGACGGAGCCTGAGCTGTCGACGGCTACGACGAGATCGAGACGCTCGGAGTGCAGGGAAGGAAGCGAAACTCCCCGATAGAGATGCTTCGCGTTGGGCGGAGAAAATCGGTAATCGTTTTTGACGAAGGGGTCGAAAAAGCAGTGCAGCTCCTGTCGCCAATCCCGCCGGGAAGCGGCAAGTTCGGGCAGGAGCCGTTCGATCCCTTCGGGGAGTTCTCCGGCTTCGGCGTAGCGTTCGGTGAGGCGGCGCAGCTCCTCCATCTGAAGCTTCTCTTCGAGGGCGGGAAGCTCCTGTCGGGAATCTTCCGCCGCGGAATCGGGGCGGCTCGATGCGTCGTGCTTCGCCTCTTTCTGCTCTTCAGCCTCGCCCTCTTCGCTCTCGTTCTCGTCCTCTTCGGAGGGCGGATGCTCCCGGGCGAGCTCTTTGTAGATGCTTTCAGCGGTTCGGCTGCCGTAGCGTTCGAAGCCCCGGGCGAAGTCGGGGAGGAGAAAGCCGTTTTCATCCAGCAGGGCGTTGATGGCGTAGTCGGTAGCCTCCTGCCAAAGCCGGCTGCGGCGGCGCCCCCGGCGCTCGTCGTGGCCGAGGATGCGATGCAGCGCGGCGTTGGCCAGGACAAACTCCAGGATCTCCACCCCCGCCTCGTCGAAAAAGCCCGGCCGATAGCGCAGGCGCTTCCCGTCGGCTTCGAAAGCCATCAGATTTTCGTCGGGCAGCAGCGGGATCGACGCCGCCACGCTCCCGAGCCAGGGGCTTTGCATCATCAGCCGGGCTCGGGCCCGCTGAAGCTTTTCGGCCCCTTTCACTCCTCCAGCAGCCATGCGAAACGCTCCACCCATTGGCTCCAGGCTTCACTCCCCTCCAGCGTCACTCCGCGCCCCTGCAGCTCCCGCACCAGCATCACGGCGAATTCTCCGGGCAGGCGGAAGCTATAGCGCAAGGCCGCCTCCAACGCACTCTCCTCCTGCGACGCCGCCACCCGCGCCGCCAGTAGGGAGACCAGCACGGTCAGCGCGCGGGGATCCTCCGGCACCGCGCGCTCTTCCCCCGCGAGGATCGCCCCGAGATCGGGCAGCTCATCCGCCACACGCACAAAACTCAAAAAAGCCACCGCCTCGTCGCGCCCCACGGCTCCTGCGACGGCGTCGAAGAGCAGCGCCTCGGGCAGGCCGCTTCGCAGCAGACGGTCCACATAACTCCAGGAGCGGGGGGTGGGGAAACTCTTTTGCTGCGACGCGGCATCGAAGAGGAAGAGCGAATCTGGAGAGTGGCTCAGATAAGCAGTAAGCCGCGGATCGACCCCTTCGGCATACGCCCAGGCTTTCCAATCCTCCAGATCCACCTCCATCTCGAAGTGGACGAAGCGGTTAGCCAGCGGGGGCGGCATGCGGTAAACCACCCCCCGGTCGCTCTCCCGGTTCCCCGCCGCGACGATGCTCCACCCCTCGGGGAGCTCGTACTCCCCGACCCGCCGGTCGAGGATGAGCTGATACGCCGACGCCTGCACCGCGGGAGGGGCGGTATTGATCTCATCGAGGAAGAGGACCCCCCGGGAGTCGGGATCTCCGGGCAGAAAAGAGGGGGCCGCCCAGATCCCCTGCCGACTCTCGGGATCGAAAAAGGGTACCCCCTTCAAGTCCGTAGGATCCAGCAGGGAGAGCCGCAGGTCCAAAAACTCCAACCCCTTCGCCTCCGCCAATTGCCGGACGATGGAGGATTTGCCGATCCCCGGCGGCCCCCAGACAAAAACCGGCAGCCGCGCTTCGATCAGATGCTCCAGACTTCGGGTGATTTCAGACGCTTTCATTACACTCTCCTCTTTTTTGATTCCATATTATCGTAGCTTTGGCGGGGCCGAACCTACAACTCCCGTTTCTTGTTCAGATTGAGACAGTGGGAACGAGAGAAAAATCCGCCTTGCCAGTGAACATAATCGGAGCATCAACGATTAAGATATTTACTTGATGCGGTAATAGCTTCAACATTCCGCCAGATCTGCATCGAAGCTCAATTTGTCATAATTTTGCAGTCTGCATTTGGCACAAATCAGAGCATCGACGAAATCGATGCTCCTGTTTTCAAGAATGTTGAGTGTTTCGAAAAGTACGACTTTGTCCCGGTTCACAACCCCTTGGAGGGAGAGAAGAATTTTCAAGTCGGAAAGCACCTCTTTTTTAGATAATTTGTAGAATTTTGTCAGGACAAAAAAGGTTTCCATTAACACTTCACTCAAAATTTCGACATGCAACGCGCCGCTTTCGATCCGGCGGAAATATTCGGTACTGGCATTCAAAAACTTTTCGTCGTCGCCCGTGAGGAATCGGATGATCACATTGGTATCAAGAAGATAGACCATACTTTTCACGCATCGCTTTCATCATCGCCTCTTCTTTGATCTGCTCCAAAGAGAGCCCTTTGTTATCGACCATGCCTCGATATTTACCCGCCAATTTGTCGACGACGGAGTGTTCTTTGACGGGATAGACCATCGCCACGATCTTCTTCCGCCGTTTGTCCACGATCTGAATCTCCTCGGACAAGTTGTTGAAAATGGAACTGTTCCTTTGAAGCTCTCCGATACCGATACTCAACATCTTTTGTCTCCTGTTTTATATAAATTGATTTTTATTTTATATAAAACAGATAATCTTGTCAAATCTCCCCAATAACCAATACACCAATAACCGATTACGGCGCCGAAGGCGACCTATCTCATCCCCATCTCGAAATTGGCCCGCTCGACAAAGGTGGGATTTTGTGAAACGAGCGGATAGAAACGAAAATCGAGCTTGAGCTGATGGAGAATCTCCATCGGGGTGGAGGGGTTGGCCGCCAGGGCTGCAAGCAGCGCTTCCCTACCCGTCACGTAAAATGCTTCGAGAAGCTCGGCCGGGGTGGAGGGGTTGCCGGCCAGGGCTTCATCGATTCGCTCCGTCTTTTCGCCGAAACGTTCTCGAATCTTTTGCAATATCGCCCCTTCGACTGCCGGGTTCGAGGCAAGTGCTTCGAGGATCCGCTCATCGTCACTCTTGGCCAACTTCTCGACAAACTCCAACGGCAGGGCGGGATTGGCGGCCAATCGACGCCGGAATTCCTCCGGCGCTTTGGCAAGAAGCCCCCCGAAAGCCTTGGGATCGATCCGGGGGTTTTCTGCCAGGGCATCGGGGAGATTCTCCCATCCGAAATGTCGGGCGATGATCTCCAGACGCTCTTCGTCGATCCATTGAAAGGCCGCGAGCGTTTCGGCCACCGCCTCTCCCCGCTCCGCCAGCTCGGCGAAGTGCTCGGTCGCCAGGGCGGGATTAGCGGTCAGCGCCTCATCGAGCGACCCGTCGTGCCGGGCGAGATAGCTTTCGATCCCCTGTATACCGATCGCTGGATTGGCGGCCAATGCCCGATCGACGGCCGCCTCTTTTCGACGGCGCAGCGATTCGACACTCCGTCGATCGAGCGCTTCGTGGGAAGCCAGCGCCTCGTGTAGCGTGATACTGTGGTCCCTTTGCTGGCGGAAAGTGAAATCGGGCCAATCGACAAGAGCCTCCAGCACTGCAGAATTCTCCGTCTCCCGAATCAGGCGCAACAGAGAAACGGGCGAGTAATAGACGTCGCTTTCGTAATTCCCCGCGTCGAGAAAGCGTTTGAGCAGCGCGGTTAGGATTCTGGCATCGAAGTCCCCCTCCATCAGTTCGTCGGATTCCCAACGCCAGAGCTTCAGAAGTTTCAAGAAAAGTTCATCGGCAAGGTATTCGTTTTCGATCAGACGCAGCAATCGCTTGGCATCGTAGCCGAGCTTCAGACTCATCAGTACTTCCCGTCCGCCGAGTTTTTCGCTCATCAGATGCTCCAACTCCGCGATCCGGTAGTGCGGCACGCCCTGAGCATAGAGGCTTTCTGAAACCGTCTCTTCCGCAGGATTCATCCGTCGCCCCTCCAATACGGCTACGATCCCCTCCTCCGCCCGACGGGTCAATTTCACCTCGTAGCGTTTCAGGAAACGGGCGATCTCCTCTTCGGTGAAATACTCCGGACTTCCCAAAAGAAGCACTGCTGCGTTTTGTACCTTCTGCAGGAACGATTCCAAATTCTCTCTTTCTTTGTAGTTTCGATTCTCATTCATAAGATGACTATACCATCAGAGTCGTTAATCGGAGATAAATAGTCAGATTTGGTTGGGTCGCCCGGAAAATCGATGATAACTCATACTCCGGAATTCCGCTTCAAACTTCTTCGGGATAATCTCCGTGTTCCCATCAAATTCACACCGAAAGGATCAATCATGACATATCCCGGACATTTGGACTGGAAAAACCGTCCATCCCTCGAGAGAGAAATCACAGCAGCGATCGACAAGCTCTGCACAAATCGCGCGCTAACGCTGAGCGACACCCAGCGATCGAGCCTAGAGACGACACTCTACGATACTCTGATTTTTAACAGAAAATTGCGGTATGCACACTCATCCGGCGCTCTCCTCGCAAAAAAAGCGACCGACCTGCTGGAGATCTTCGCCCTGCGCCATCGGGTCTATGCTCGGCTCGGCTACGATCGAGAGTTTCCGCCGATCATCGAAGGATTGAACTTCGACGGCTTCGACGGACACTCCGCTGTTTTATACACCCGTCATTCCGGATCGCTCACCGGAACCTGTCGGGTTATTTTCGATTCGGAGGACAAACTCCCCATCGACAAAAACTACTCTCTCGATCCCCTACGCCGGGAGTACGGCAAATTGGCGGAGCTCTCACGCCTGGTCATCGACAAACCTACCAAAGGGCTAGGCAAGGAGTTCAAGTATCTCACGGCGGGCGTCTACCGGATCATGCTCGACAATGACGCCGACGCTCTGGTCTCCGTAATGTCCCCGGAGCACTACCCGCTCTATCAACGTTTTGGAGGATTCGAGATTAAAGATAGCCTTTCCGTTTATGGCACTTTACAACAACCCTTTGTTATCACCGCCTGGGACGTTTCACGTATTAGTCCTTTCTTCAGAAAGATCTTTCTCGACCTTCCCGCGCATCAGGCGGCAGCCTAATCGAGGCACCGTCTCAATAAGTCGGGGATCGAGCTTGGTTTTGAGCCGATAGATTAGCGTCCTTAGCGTGCTGTCGGAGACCGGCTGTCCCCCCCAGATCAACTCTTCGAGGATCTGGAAAGGGACGACGTTCCCGTCAGCATCCAGTAGCAAACGTAAAAGTTCTCTCTCCTTCAAACCGAGAGGGATGTGCCGATCTTCGAAAAAGACTTGATCGATTTTTCGCTCGTAGAAATAGCCGTGTCCCAGGAAGATCCGTTCACTCTCCTCCGTTTCGAGCTTCAATTTCTCCGCTAGCCGCTCTTGTTTCTGAAAAGCCAATAGTAGCGTGGATTGGAGCTCTTCACGGCGAAAAGGCTTGAGCAAATATCCGACCGGTTCGGTAGCGATCGCTTCACGCATCCATTCCTCATCCGTGACAGAGGTAAGATAAATGAAAGGAATATTCCCGAGAGCCTTATTTATTTCTTTCGCGATATCAATACCGTTTCGTTCCCCACGGAGCATAATATCGATAAGGACCAAATCGAGGGGATTCTCCAGAATACTCCGAAGAGCTTCTTCATAGTCGGCGGCCATTCCAGTACACATATATCCCATTTTCTTAATGCTTCGTGCAATCTCCAACGCTACAATCGCCTCATCTTCCACGATAAAAATCCTTTTAGGCATCATCTTCTCCATTTCACTTCGATCACAGTCCCATTCCAGGATGAATCCATCGAAAACTTACCGTTCAACTGATAGATAGCCAGTGATTGAATAATCATCAGCCCCAGACTCTCCCTTTTACGAGAACTATCAAATCCAGTACCATTGTCCACCACGTGTAAACGGTACTCTCCACCATCAATATTCTCCAAAGAGACCCATACCTTTCCCTTTCCTTTATTGGAAAATGCGTGCTGAAAAGCGTTGGTAATCGCCTCATTGACAATGAAACCGCAATAGACCGCCGTTTCTGAATCAAGATCGCAGTCGGTCGTGATTTCGACCTCCACATTCGGCCGGTGCAAAGTGGTCTGTATGTTTTGCGCCAATAGCGAAAAATATTCGAAAGCACGGATATAGCTGACATTTTCCCGCGTATAAAGGAGAGTATAAAGTTGACTGATCGATAAAATTCTGTTTTCAAGGTTTTTGAGAACCTCTTTCATCCTAGAGTCGTCGATTTCGTCAATCTGCAGACGGAGAAACGAGACGATAGTCTGAATGCTGTTTTTGACCCGATGGTTGAGTTCCCGAAGAAGAAGATCTTTTTCTTCCAAGGATTTCCGCAGTTGGATCGTTTTTTTCTGTACCCGTGCATTGAGTCGTCGCTCTTCTTCTCGTTGATACTCGATCAAGCATTTCTGTGAAACGATTGTTTCATTTTTCAACTCTTTCATTCGATCTGCTAAAACCAATGAGAAGAGCAACGTTTCAATCATAATGAAAAATTCCGCCAGATATGGCATCGGTCGAAAGACATCATAAATACCTTCACTTGAGAGGTACATGAAAAGGGCCGGGATCAATAGAAGCAACCATCCGATTATCAAAAATTTTGCCTGGCGATTCCCCTGAAAAAATGCATATAAGGTTATGATAAACAGAAGCAAAAGTAAAAGTACGGCAAAGAGACTTCGCCACGTATTTAGCTCAAAAAAATAACTCAAAATTGTCAGCAAAATGAAGATAAAAAGAGATCGCATCAACAGGTGATCTATCTGGGAATAGCACTCGAGCTTGAGAAGCGATCGGGTGAAAAGCGCCAAGAAAAAGACGGGAAACGCCACAATAAAAGCTGCATATCGTACAATCATCTCCACCTCTTGCGGCGAAAAAAGATAGAGTCCCGCCATTCCCCGATAGAAAAACTGATGAAACACAATGCCAAAAAAAGCGAGAAAGTAGTAGAGGTTAACCCTCTCTCGGACCGATAAATAGATAAAAAGATTATACAGAAGCAGGATCCCCATCGCTCCGAAAAAAAAAGCCAAGATTACCTGATGTCGGATCTCGTGTTGATAAAAAGCATCAACATTCCATAATTCAAGATCAACTGTGAGTGAGGTAATCGATGAAAGCGCTTTCAGATAATAGATTTTCGTTTCGTGAGCTT
>JALWNT010000016.1 GCA_027080995.1 Campylobacteraceae bacterium
GAACGGTGGGCGTCTATCGTCTGGTGATGAAGCAAGGCTCGGACAATTTCCGCTCCAGCGCCATCCAGGGGATCATGAAACGGCTCAAAGCCAAGGGGATCGAGGTGGTTATTTATGAGCCGGCTTTGGAGGAGGAACGTTTCTTCGGCTCCGAAGTGGTCCGGGACCTCGAAACATTCAAAAAGAGAAGCGATGTCATCGTCGCCAACCGCATGACCGAAGCGCTCGACGACGTTCGAGAGAAAGTCTATACCCGGGATCTCTTCGGCAACGACTAGCCAACTCTCTCGACGGAGACTTTCACCTCCTGATAACAGGCCCCGTCCCCCTCTTCACTGAGAATCGACGGGGTCAGGCGGTTGACGCCCGGAGTCCCCGCAGGGATCAAAACACAATCGGGACGCAGCCGCTCGTCGATCGTCGCCGTCAACTCCACGCTGCCGACCTCCGAGACGATCCGTACCCTCTCACCCTCGGCGATGCCGAGAGTCGGGGGCAGATGGACGATCTTTCGGCGGCGAAACTGGGTATTGAGCGAGTGGGCCTGCTTGGGACTCAGGAGCCAAAACTCCGTGATCTCCTCCTCTTTCTGCTTCGTTTTGCGGGCTTTGCGGAAGCGTCGGGTGTCTTCGAAATCGTCGTCGAAATCGTCCATGAAGACGAACGCTTCTCCCCCCTCCTCTCCAAAGCCCTCGGCATAAGGCAGCGGCTCGTAGTCGGGCAGCACGAGTTGGCCCTCTTCCTGATTGCATTGGCCGATCCAGTGCCGCAGATACTCCTCCTCGCTCCGCAATCCCGAAAGCCCCAGTCGGGTGAAAAGTTCCGCGGTGAAATCGTATTCGCCGATGCCGATCTCACTCTCGACGCAGCGCGGCATCTTTGTGACGTATTGGTGGCCGTAGCTCAGTCGCAGATCGTTCTTTTCGAGAAAACTTTTCGCCGGAATGACGATGCGCGCCAGGGCGCTGCTTTCGTTTTCGTAGAGGCCGAAATAGATCAGGTTTTTCACCCGCTCCAGGCTTGCTTGGACCCGCTGCGAGTCGGGCATACTCTCCGCCGGGTTTCCTCCCTGTACGAGAACGGTCTCGAAACGCTCGAAGGGTGTCGTCACGATCGGCACGGTCGGCGTCTTGACCCTGAAAGGGTTGTCGAAGCCCTGTCGGGAGTTTCCGAGGAAACTCACCCCGCAGCCTTCGCGACCGAAGAGCCCCAGCGTCGCCGCCAGAGAGTCGATCGCCCAGAGGGTGTAGTGGCCGATCGAGTACTTTTGCACACCCCCTCCGACCAGGAAAACCACCCGATCGCGTTGCAAATAGGTGAGCAGGTCGCCGATGTCATCGAGCGCCAGCCCCATATACTCCAAAAGCGCTTTGATCCGGAAGCTGCGGGTAAAATCGTAAAACTCATCGAACTCCGGCCCCCACTGCTCCAGCCATTCGTCGTGCTGGGTATCCTCCATCGTCAGGAAACGCGAAAGCAGTAGCGCCAGATAGACATCGCTGCGGGGCTTGATCTGGATATGCAGATCGGCTTTTTGGGCCAGCGGGGTACGCACCGGATCGATCACCACCAGTTTTTTGCCCTCGATGAAAGGCATCAGATGGGCGTTGGTCACCGGTAGATTGCGCCCCCAGACAACGACCACTTCGGCGCGGGCGATCTGCTCGGGAGGGAGCTGGCGGTTGATCCCCCGCCCCTCCAGGATGCCCGCCTGCCCGGGCCCGTCGCAGAGGGATCCCCGTGTCAGGGTCCCGCCCAGTTCGGCGATCAGAAGATTCGTCACCTCCTGCATCACCCCCAGGTTTCCCGAGCCGCGCCAGAGCAGAGGATTGGGGGCTTTGAGCGCTTCGGCGACCGCGTCGAGAGCCTCCTCCATCGAAACCTCCCGTCCGTCCACCCGAGGCGTTTGAATCCTAGGAGCTTCGGGAAAATGTTTGTTGAGCAGAGCGCAGAGCGCTCCGTTGCCGTAAGGGTACCCCGGCGTGGCGATGAGCTTCTCGGGCCGGGAAGAGTCACAGGTGACGGCACAGGCGTCCCAGCAGTCGAGGGGGCAGGCGGTTTTGATCATTTGAGCTCCACTTTGTGCAGGCTCGAAAACGTAAAGCGCGGAGGCAGCACGATTTCGGCACGGTAGGACGAGAGATATTTCTCGTCGCTGACTTTCCAGATTTTTGCGAAACGAAGATCGGTCGCTTTACCGTCGATCCAAATCTTTTTGCCCTCGATCCCTTTGATCTCCTCCGGGCTCAGATAGACAACCAGCTTCCCGCGGCGCAGATCGTCCGCTACGGCCAGGGGCATTCCCGGCGACGCGTATTCACCCCGGCGCACATCCAGGCGGTAGAGGTAGCGCCCTTTCAGGCGAACATTCTTTTTGGCGATCCGGTCTTCCAGGAGAGAAATCTTCTGCCGCAGATCCAGCAGCTGCTTTTGCAGGGTGCTCTCTTTTTCCAGAGTGGAGAGGTACTGATTGCGGGCATTGACCGCGGCCAAGTAGGCTTGATCTTTCTGGGTCTGCGAAGCTGTGCTGAGCTTGCTCATCCTCTCGGAGTAGCGCGCCTGACGATCGGCCGACTCTTTGAGTCCCGGCAGCATCTGCCGCGTCAAATCGAGCGTACGGGCGATCAGCTTCAGGGAGGCTTTCGAGCGGTTCAGATCGAGGAGGTCGAGGCGATCGTCGATCCGGACGATCACACCGCCTTCGACCCGACGCCCCTCGGCGGAGAGATTCGCCTCCAGGATCTCCCCCGCAGCCGCCGCTTTGATCGTCGCCCGCTCGTAGGGTTCAAAACGGGCGTAGTGCTCCGCAGCCGAAAGTGTGATGCAAGAGAGAGAGATAAATAGTAGAGGATAAAGTTTCAAAGCGAATCAACCTTCATCTAACGATAGAAATCAGAAATAAAAAATCATTCAATTCTGTATTCTTTTAAATTTTTCATTTCTAATTTCGAAAGAAAAGAAGGCAGGCGATAAGCCGGGTTCTGTCATTGGATGGCTATTTATCTGGGACCGCCGTCGCCGGCGGCCTCGAGCGAAGCGCACGAAATGTGAGGCTTGTACCTGGCGCTTCTTGCTGCGGACTGGGTTTACCCGGCTGCCTCCGTTGCCGGAGGCACCGGTGGGCTCTTACCCCACCCTTTCACCCTTACCTGTGATCGCAAGCGATCCATCGGCGGTCTACTCTCTGTTGCACTTGCCCTCGGATCACTCCGGCCAGCCGTTAGCTGGAGTCCTGCCTCACAGCAGCCCGGACTTTCCTCCCGCGGCGAATGCCACGAGCAGCCACCTGCCTGCCTTCGAGGCGATTATAACCGATTTCATACAACGGTGCAAGTCAGAGAGATTTTTATCCGGCGATAATATTTATCGAAATTTACGCCCGGTTTTTATCTGCATACTTTCTAGCCCCGGCCCTCGCAAACACGGTTACTTCTTTTTTAGCCGATATTCGACCGCACCGATATCTATCAAATATCTCGGTCCTCCTTTCAAATCTCTCTGCAGAGCATTCTCAAAGAAGTTCAATGTGAAGGCATCCTTGATAATCTGCTCGAAGAGCTCAGAATCAGGCGTCAATCCACGATCCACGGTCGGAGACTTGGCGGTAGGAATGTATCCATGCACGAAATGCAAAGGCCCTACCTCCGAAGGTTGCAGATTTGCTTTTTTGATAACGTAGCCCCCCTCTTCGTCAATGTCCGACTCCTCCAGATAATTGTTGACAATTACACCGCTGCTACCCATCTGCAATTCCCAGTCGGATTTCGGATTTTGAAAGACATTGTTGAGAAGGATCGCTTCGCGGCGGAAATAGGCCGATCCGTTGTTATCGATCAGTGTATTGTTGACGAGATAACCGTCGTATCGTACGTAGAGTGACGCTCCCTCATTTTCTGTCGTATTGGCCTGAAGGAGTGTATTGGCCATCCGCAGATAATCCGCCCAGATACCTCCGCCCTGATCACCGGATTCATTGTCGACGATAATATCGGCATTCAAAACCGCATCGTGCGCATAGATCGCTCCGCCGCCCAACTCACTGCTGTCGCGTCGGAAGACGGATCCGTTCAAATCCAGAGTATAGGCCCAAAGAGCCCCGCCGGCTTCGGCATGATTGTCATAAAAACGGCTTTTGTCCACCACAGTATCTCCATAACGGAAACTGAAACCACCTCCAAATCTCGCCTGATTAGCTCGGAATAGAGACTTCTCTACGACGACACTCGAACGATGATCGTAATTAATAGCAGCGAAACCGCCTCCATGTCCGGAAACAGCTTCGTTTTGTAAAAACTGGGAATGGATGATGTGGACCCAATCAGGAAAAGGTGATCCACTGCGGATGTAAAAGCCTCCCCCCTCTTTGTGGGAGAGGTTTTTGACAAAACTTGAATCGATGGAGAGCAACGTCGCATCCTCTGCGAGCCAGACGGCACCTCCCTCCTTCACTGCCTCGTTTTGGGTAAACGCCGTATTGATCAGTCGCAAAGACTCTTGACTATAAACTGCACCGCCTTGCTCCTGCGTCTTTCCGTTGCGCAGCGTCAGATTCATGAGGGTGATCGTCGTATGGGCCTGGTTGCTCAGCCAAAGAATCCGATCGGAGAAATTTCCATCCAGTACGACAGCCGAACGGGGCAGATGCGCCGCCGCACGAATCGTCACATTGTACTCTTCGCTGTCATTATATTTGAAAGTCCCCTGCCCGTCGGCATCGATACGATAGACTCCCCGATCGAGCATTACGATATCATCGGCACCGTTGAGCGTGGCATCCTCCAGTGCCCGCCGAAACTCCTCGACATTGCTTACGTGCCAAATCTGATCGTCGGTGGGAACGATCTCCACCTTCCGGCGTTTGACGGCGACATTTCCGCTGAAATCTCTCGCTCGGTAGATGACGGTGTAGTTCCCCAGTCTATCGATATCGACTTTACCCCGAATGGAGACAGTGACGTTACCGTCCATCTTGTCCGTGGCGATCGCTCCCGCTTCGATGTAGGGATGATACTGCTCGATCTTCAGAGGGTTTTCACCGAGAAGTTCGATCTTCGGAGGCAAGACGTCGTACCCCCGACGTGTGAGATAGGTCTGAGCTGCTTTTTTACTTTTATAAAAACGAAAAAGCTTTTTGCTGTTTGTCTCGATAAATCCTTTGCGGATCTTGCGTACCTTGACGTAACGTTTCGTCGGCCAAAGAACGCTAAAGCCATCCTTACGCAAAACGAGATCCACGCTTCCGTGTTTTTTGCCTCCGATGATCTCCCGATACTTCATCTCCTCCATCGAGTCATCGAACTCCGCAACTCCAATAATCGGGTGATCCTTTAGGTGCCAATCTATGTAATAAAACTTTTTACCGGCAAAAAGTTTCTTAATCCGATTTTTGGTCAATTGCAGTTGGCTAATGGGACTCTCGCTCGTCGATAGCCCCTCTCCTACCGTAATTGCCGAGGCACTTACCGACATCCCTCCAAGTAGCAAGCCCATCGCCAAACCTAATCCCATCGTCTCTTTTCTCATTCGTTTTCCTTGTTTCTATATTGTAATATATAATTTTACGATAGAACCGCTTTACAAATATTTATAAAATTCTCTTTCTTCTCTTTTCTTCAAAAAAGTGAAAGAATTTGGATGGGAAACGGGAGCAAAAAATATCTCTTGCTCGTCTAAAAGATCGAAGAGGCGGAAAAATTCGAATCGGCTTACTCAATCATGAGTATACCGAAGTAAACAACGGTATCAGGTTCAAGAGAACCAGGCTCTGACAGCTGAGGAGAAATAGTAACTTCCCAATCCGACGACAAGCCCCCAGAGGATCGAAGCAAAAAAGTTCAAAAAGACAAATTTTTTGAAGTCGTAACGAGAAAGTCCCATGATGATCGGGACCAATGTTTTGACCCCGTAGATATATTTTTGGATAAAAACCGCCATCCAGCCGTATCTGCGCATCAAGAGATTGGTCCATGCAATCTTGCGCCGATGTTTGCGTAGGTATTTCATCACCTCTTTTTTGTTGCTCTGTGCCAGCCAGAAAAGTACCGTATCCCCGACAAAATTCGCCGCCGTCGCCACAGCGATCGAGGTGGCGATGTCCATCTTTCCCAACGCCGAGAGGATCCCGGCTCCAGCCAGAGCCAGCATCCCCCCTCCAAAGGAGTAGACCGCCAAAATGATGTATCCGTAGAGAGAAAGGTTATTGAGTATTTCGTCCACGCCGTCGCCCGTTTCCCGTCACTGACCGAAATTGTATTTGAAGCCGATGGTGGTCACAAAGGCGCTTTCATCACCGCCGTAGAGGAATTTGCCCTCTGCGACCAGATCGAGATCCCCGCGCAGTTGATACTCCACACCGCCGCCGACGGCTCCGAACAGTCCATCTTTCACGCCGTGCTCCTCTTCGGTAAAAAACTGGGCTCCGAGGCCCAGCAGGGCGAAAGGAGTCAAGTCGCTAGGATTGTCGGCGTACCACAGGGCATTGACTCCCCAGCGATAGACCGCGCTGCTTCCTCCCACGACGTATCCTTCGTCAAACTGATAATCGAAAGCGAACTGCACAGCCCCGATCTCCCAGAGATTGACCGTATCGAAATTGTAGGCATAGCGCAATCCCCATCCCAGACCGTCCTTGAGATACATATCGTCACTGTTGAAACTGTATTCACCCACAACCTGCACAGAGTGTGTATACAGATCGTGATCCGCCGCTTGCAGCCCCAGAGCACAAAGTAGAGCAAGTGCTAATTTTTTCATAGGCGAACTCCTTCGCGTTTTATTCATTTCAAAAATAAGTTTCATTCACCGTTTACCGATGAACAATTTTCAAACGAGTATAGCGGATTTCCTATTTAATAGTATTTAATATTTTTTTAAAACCGCCGTAGGAGATTTCGGATCAAAATGGCGAATACCCAATAACGCTTCAAGGGGACGACTGCGCCGCCAGACCCAAAAGACCCGATAATAGATCCAATCGTAGGCCACGGGACCGAAAAAGCGGCTGTCAGTGGAATTGTCCCGATAATCTCCCATCATAAAATAGCGGTGCGGCGGGATCAGCGTAGGCGGATAATCGATGAGCTCGGAGGGTCCGACGACCCGGGAGTCGTGCACCACCGGATAGACATGAGCGTAGGGGTTCTCCAGCCACCAGCGCCCCTCCAAAAAACGCAGCGGGAGATGATAGCGCAGTGCATAAGCCCGGGTCCGGCCGTCCTCCCCGCCGATCTGAAGGTAGAAGTTTTTGTTCCGCTCCATGACCCGATCGCCGGGCAGCGCCACGCAGCGTTTGAGATAGAGCCTGCCGTGACGCTCCAGCGGGTAGTGAAACGCCAAGATATCCCCCCGCTTGATTCCCCGCTCCCGCGACCACAGATGCCGATCGACAAAAAAGCCGAAGCTGGGGATATGAATGCCGGCCGTGAAATTTTCCACCCAGACCCAATCTCCGTCCATGAGCGAATAGTTCATACTGATATCGCTGACACGGTAGGGGCGAACGATGGAGAGGATGAGCATCACCCCCAGCAGGACTCCGCCGTAGCGCCACACTTTTTGTCCCATTTTTGCCTCTTTCGGGATATAATTATCCAAATTTTACCCAGAGGAGCCCAAGATGTCCCCCAAAACCCTCATCATCGGCGCCGGAGGCGTCGGAAACGTGGTCGCCTTCAAATGTGCCATGAACGCCGAAACCTTCGGCGAGATCACCCTGGCAAGCCGGACAAAAGCAAAGTGCGCTGCCATCGCCGAAAACGTCAAAGAGAAAACCGGCGTGGTGATCAAAACCGCCCGGGTAGACGCCGATCACAAAGACGAGGTGATCGACCTGATCCGCAAAACCGAGGCCGACATCGTCATCAATGTAGCACTCCCCTACCAGGATCTGACCATCATGGACGCCTGCGTCGCCACGGGGACCGACTATCTCGATACCGCCAACTACGAGCACCCCGACACCGCCAAATTCGAGTACAAGGAGCAGTGGGCCAGAGACAAAGCCTTCCGGGAAGCCGGGATCATGGGGCTATTGGGAAGCGGCTTCGATCCGGGGGTGACCAACGTCTTCGTCGCCTACGCCCAAAAGCACTACTTCGACACCATCAAAACGATCGACATCCTTGATTGCAACGCCGGGGATCACGGCTACCCCTTCGCCACCAACTTCAACCCCGAGATCAACATCCGGGAGGTCAACTCCAAAGGGCGCTACTGGGAAAAAGGAGAGTGGAAAACAACCGAACCGATGGAGATCAAAATGGTCTGGGACTACCCCGAAGTGGGGCCCAAGGACAGCTATCTGCTCTACCACGAAGAGGAGGAGTCTCTGGTCAAAAACATCCCGGGCCTCGAGCGGATCCGTTTCTGGATGACCTTCGGGGAGAGCTACCTGACCCACCTGAAGGTGCTGGACAACGTGGGACTGACTCGCATCGATCCCATCGAGGTGGACGGCTGTGAGGTGATCCCCCTGCACGTGCTCAAAGCCCTGCTGCCTGATCCGGCGACCCTGGGGCCCCGCACCAAAGGCAAGACCAACATCGGCGTCGTGGTCCACGGCCTCAAGGACGGCAAGGAGCGCACCGTCTACATCTACCAGGTCAAAGACCACCAGGAGTGCTACGCCGAGGTACTCAGCCAAGGGGTGAGCTACACCACCGGGGTCCCGGCGATGATCGGGGCCAAGCTAATGCTGGAGAAGGTCTGGTATGAGGTGGGTGTCCACAACATGGAGGAGTTCGATCCCGATCCCTTCATGGAGGAGCTCAACCGCCAGGGGCTCCCCTGGAAAGTGATGGAATTGGAGAGTCCCGAGGCACTCAAGGCGGAGTGACTCCTCGACGTCTGCACGGGAGGGATCCGACTTTAGCCGGCTCTGTCTGAAACGATGTTTCTGTTATAATCCTACAAACCTGCAGATCACAACGGTTCTACGTTCTCCGAAGGAATTGGATGAAAAAATTCTCTCTATCGAGTCTGGTCGCCGCTTCGGTGTTGCTCGGCAGCCTCTGTATGGCCGAAACAGCGGCACAACACTACCGACACCTCACCGGTACCCAGATCTTCAGCGCCGACAATACCTATCTCGAGACCGGATGGTACAGCCTGGACAGCGACGGATCCGGTGACGACCCCGATCTGAGCAATGCCAACTTTGTCGGCAGCTACTACTTCGGAGAGATCGGCGATACCTGGCGCCCCTTTGTCCTGGGGGGCTTCGGATTCAGCAAGATCACCCAGGATCATGTCGATCTGGGAAGCGGAGATCTGGGAGATGTCAAACTCGACGCAACCTACGCCAAACTGGGCGGTGGAATCAACGTCAACCCCAGCCCCGAAACCTCCTTGATCCTGGGAGCCTCCGGCCTCTGGATGCGAAACGATGGCGACTACTCCGGAACCGACGCCGCCATGGAGCACTACTTCGGTCACGACAGCGACACCGCACTCTATGACCTCTTTGCCGGTGCCCTCTATCACACAGAGATCAACGGCTACAAACCCTATGCCAAAGCGACACTCCACTATCTGAGCATCGACTACGATTTCGATCTCGCCGATAATGAGGGCTGGAGCACCGATCTGGGCGCCGGAGTCTATACCCCCACGCTGACGACCTGGATGGATCTGCCGGTTCGGGCCAAATTTTATCTCGCCGCCACCTTCCTGGACGACGAACTCTCCGACGTCACCGGTTTCGACCACGCTTACCACGCCGGCGCCAGCCTACTCTGGAAGGTCGGTCCGTTGATTCCGATTTTCGACAATGCCTTCAAGGATACCGAGCTGACCTTCAATCTCCAGGGAACGACCGGAGACAACGATTTGAAGGGCTGGAAGGCCAGCGTGAGCTTCAGTATCGCCAAATTCTGATCGGGTGTCGGATATCCTGAGCGACACGATGCCGATTCCCGATCTCTCCGACACTCCCCTCTCCCAGATCATTAGGGAGCTTGAACGAGAGCTCCGAAGCGCGAACACCGCCGCTTTTTGGATCCTCGATCCCGACCGCTGCCGGGGACTCTACGCCGGTGAACGCCTTACCTTGGGGGATAAAGCGTATCACTGCCGCTCCTGGCGCGCCTGGAACGATCTGGCCGCCCAGCTGGGGTGCCGACTGCTGACTCCGGAGCGTCACGATGCGCAGCGGCTTCTGCTGCGTATCGAAAAGCTTCGGCATGAAAACAGCTTTCATCGGGAAAAGCAGAGCGAAAAGTATGACCCAAAGAGCACCTTCGCCCGGATCCGCAAAAACGAGGAACCCGCCTTTTATCTCCCCTACCTTCGCTCACTCCATCGGCTGGGGGTCGAAAGCCGGGAACGGATCCTCGCGCTGGGCCCCAACCGCGGCGACGAGCTCGAACCGATCTTTGCCTCCGGTTTTCGGGGGGAAATCCTCGGCATCGACCTCTCAGCGCCGGCACTCCGGGAGGCACAGACGAGATTCGGCAGCCGCCTTCGCACCTGTGTCCAGGACCTCAACCGTCTCGCAGAACTTCCGCCGGAACGCTTCGATCTGATCCTTTCCATCGGAACGCTGCAAAGCCCTGCCATCGAACTCAAACCCCTCATCATGCATCTAGTGCAACAACGTCTCACCCCCGACGGAGCGATTCTGCTCGGATGGCCCAATGCCCGCTGGCAAGACGGAGAACTGATCTACGGAGCCCGCCCTAAACATTATCACTTCAGCGAACTCTCTCTGGTCATCAAAGACCTCTTCTGGATCAAAAAATATCTCCAGCAACACAAATTCCGCGTCGTCATCACGGGACGGGAGTACCTCTTTCTGGAAGCGACAAAGATCGGAGTGGGTAGTGGGTAGTGGGTAGTGGGTAGTGGGTAGTTTAAACTAGCTGATAATTTTTGTCAAGCCGAGAACATCCAACATCCAACATCCAACATCCAACATCCAACATCCAACATCCAACATCCAACATCCAACATCCAACATCCAACATCCAACATCCAACACCCCCTTTGGCAAAATACAAGTCGCACCGGGGTATAATCCCCCATCGTTCAGCAAAGAGGTCCTCCATGCAACTGCATATCTTCGACAGTGTCAAAAAGAAAAAAGTCCCCTTCGAACCCATCCATCCCGGCAAAGCCAGCATCTACGTCTGCGGCCCCACGGTCTATGACGACGCCCACCTGGGCCATGCCCGCAGCGCGCTGAGCTTCGATCTGCTCAGCCGGACCCTGCGGGCCCTGGGCTACGAGGTGACCCTGGCCAAGAACTTCACCGACATCGACGACAAGATCATCAAAAAGATCCGCGAAACGGGCAAAAGCCTGGGGGAGATCACCGACTACTACATCGGGCGCTACCTGGAGGAGATGGGAGCCCTGGGGGTGCGGCGGGCCGACATCGAGCCCAAGGCCACCGAGTCTCTGGATGCCATCCAGGCGATGGTGGAGCGGCTGCTGGAGAGCGGCTGTGCCTACCGCACTGAGAGCGGGGATATCTACTTCGACACCTGCAAGGACGAGCACTACGGCGAAATCTCCCACATGCTCGGCGACGAAGAGGAGGCCCGCAGCCGGCTTTGCGAACTCAAGACCGGAGAGAAGAAGCACCCCAGGGATTTCGCCCTCTGGAAAGCCTGCGCCGGCGAAGAGGACGTCTGTTTCGACACGGAGCTGGGCAGCGGGCGGCCCGGCTGGCACATCGAATGCTCGGCGATGATCGAAAAGCACTTCCACGGCAACGGCGAGTACACCATCGATATCCACAGCGGGGGCGCCGACCTGCTCTTCCCCCACCACGAGAACGAAGCGGCCCAGACCCGCTGCGCCACCGGCCACGAGATCGCCAAATACTGGATGCACAACGGCTTCGTGCAGATCGACGGGGAGAAGATGTCCAAGAGCCTGGGCAACAGCTTCTTCCTCAAAGACGCCCTGGCGATCTACCCCGGCGAACTGCTGCGTTTTTACCTCATCGGGGTCCATTACCGCAACGATTTCAACTTCAACGAAGTAGATCTGCGAGCGGCCAAAAAGCGCCTCGACAAGCTCTACCGCCTCAAAAAACGCCTCACCCCCGGCAAGACAGGTGAAGCCGACGCCTCCTTCGTCACCGCCCTCAAGGAGGCGATGGCTGACGATCTGAACACCTCCAAGGCCCTGGCCATTGTCGACGAGATGGTCAGCGAGGCCAACGAAGCCCTGGACGCCAACCCCAAAGACAAAGTCCTCAAACGCACGCTCCTGGGCAACATCGCCTTCGTCGACGAACTCCTGGGATTCGGCGGCTCCGATCCTTTCGAGTGGTTCCAACACGGGGTGAGCGGCGAAGAGCGGGCCAAGATCGAAGCGCTGATTGCCGAGCGCAACGCTGCCAAAAAGGCCAAAGACTTCGCCCGTGCCGACGCCATCCGCGACGAACTCTCCGCCATGGGGATCGCCCTGATGGACACCCCCGAGGGAACCAAGTGGGAGAAAACTTAAGACTATTCACCCGGTAATTACGCATAGAGTCTCTTACTCTTTCAATAAAAGCAAAAACTCCTCTCCGTATCGCTCGAACTTCACTTCACCGATCCCGTGGATTGCCAACATCTCTTCCCGATCGCTGGGACGGTGAAGGGCCAATTCTCTCAAAGTCTTATCGGAGAAGACGACATAGGGGGGAATCCCGTGCTCTTTAGCGATCTCTTTGCGCAGTGTTCGTAGGCGTTCGAAAAGTTCCCGATCGAAATCTTCATGCATGTCTGATTCGGCAAAAGAGGGCCGATGTGGAGATTTTGTCTCCATTCGTTCCCGACGGATCTCCACCGTTTCATGCCCTTTGAGAATTTCTGCGCCTCTGGAAGTAAGAAGCACCCCTTTATGCTCGTTGAGGGTCGTGGCCCCAAGCTCCAAAAGCCGATCCGCGACAACTCCCCACTGTTTTCGATCCAAATCTTTTCCGATGCCGTAGACCGAAAGAGTTTCGTGCCCGTTGGCTAGAATGCGTCGATCCCTGCTGCCTCGCAACAGATCGATCAAATAGCCGGTCCCGAAGCGCTGACCGCTTCGCCAAGCCGCCGAGAGAAATTTACGTGCCGCCTCGGTGATCTCCAGCTGCTCCGAACTCGGCATCAGGCAATTATCGCAGCGGTTGCCGCACTCATCGAGATCTTCTGAGAAATAGGCCGCCAGAGCCTTGTGCCGACAAAGCTCCCCGGCACAAAGACGCCAGAGGGCCTGAAGCTTGTCGTAAGCATGAGCTTTGTAGGCGCTCTCGGGCAATTCGTCGATGAATCGCCTCTGCATGAGCAGATCCTGGGCACCGAAGAGTAGCAGGGTCTCCGCCTCCAAACCGTCACGTCCCGCTCGCCCGATCTCCTGATAATAATTCTCTACACTTTTGGGTAGACTCATGTGCACGACATACCGAATGTTGCTCTTGTCGATTCCCATGCCGAAAGCCACGGTAGCCACCACCGTTTCGATCTCATCGGCCAAAAAAGCTTCGTAGACTCTCCGTTTCTCCTGAGCCTCCAATCCGGCATGAAAAGCGGCGGCTTTGTGCCCTTTGCTTTTCAAAAACTCCGCGAGCGATTCGGTCTGTTTCCGAGAGAGTGTGTAGACGATCCCCGACTCACCTCTGTGCGCCGCCAGAAGTTCCAGAAGCTGCCCCCGGCCGTCACCCAGGCGATGGCGAGCCGTGACGGTGAGGTTTTCCCGATAGAGGCTGCCTCGCACCCGCACAGGATCCCTAAGACGCAACTGCCCGGCAATGTCTTGCTCCACTTCCACCGTAGCCGTTGCGGTAAAAGCGGCGATGGGAATCCGCCCGAAGCGCTCCCGCAACATCGAGAGACGGCGATAATCCAGACGAAACTCGTGTCCCCATTCACTGACGCAGTGGGCTTCATCAATGACGAAAAAATTGATGGGCAGTGTCTCTAAGAGCTGGGAAAAATACTCATTGGCCAAACGTTCCGGAGCGACATAAAGCAGCTTCAGCTCCCCCCGACGCAGCCGATCGAGAGTATCACGCTGTTCCTCCATCGACTGCATCGATCCCAGCATCGCCGCCGCGATCCCCTGCTCGCGCAAAGCCGTCACTTGGTCGTGCATCAGCGCCAGTAACGGTGAAACCACTACCGTCACTCCCGGCATCATCAATGTCGGCAGTTGATAGCATAGAGATTTTCCCCCGCCGGTAGGCAGGATCATCAGCAGGTCTCTCCCCTGGAGGATCGCATCCACCGCCTTTTCCTGAAGCGGGCGGAAAGTCTCATGTCCGAAATGTTGTTTGAGTATCTCAATCTTCGTCATGGCAAGAGTCTATCCGAATTTTTGAAAGAATATCGTTTTTATGTCCGAATGGAAGATGCTTTTATCCGCGCCGGCGTTCCCGAAAAATCCATCCCAGCAGAGCCACGCCGATCCCCAGATTTACCCAGCTTCCCCCCTCTTCAAAAAGCTTTTCGACTATCCAGTAATTGAGACGGACGATTCTCTCGGGTTCAATGAGATAACGATGATGCGCCCAGGCGGCAATCTGCGCTCCCCAGCCGAATGCGACGAGCTCCGGAACAATAAAAAACAATAAAACGCCAACGATTCCCCATATCCCCGTCGAAGGTTTCATCGATTGTACGCTTCGGCGCAAAACAGGATTGGCCAAGGTGCGTTCGAGGCTCTGTTTCATCCGCTTTTTCATTCGTATCGCTTTGGATCTCTGTTTTTCATCGATCTATGAAAGAAATCCTCTCTTCGTCTCGGTTACTCTTTTTCATCAAAAAAACGAGGGATCTCGTCACGTTCGACCGCTTTGCTGAAATAGTATCCCTGGTAATTGTCGCAGCCGATCTCTCGCAAAAATTCCACCGTCTTTTCCGACTCTACACCCTCGGCTGTGACATTGAATCCGAAGATTTTGCCCAATTCAACGATTTTTCGGACTATTTCATTGTTGTTTTCCTGAAAAATGTCGATCACAAACCCCCGGTCGATTTTCAATTCATCTGCGGGAAGCATCTTGAGATAATTAAAGGAGGAGTATCCTGTCCCAAAATCATCAATGGAGAAAAGAACACCGATTTTCCGAAACTTTTCGATGGTTTCAATGGCGCGACTGCTGTCCTTGATCAAAGCGTCTTCGACAATTTCAAACATGATCCTAGATGCGTATTCTCCCCGGACCATTCCATAAAGTTCATCCATAAAAGCCGCATTGTTAAATTGCTCCGTAGGGAGATTGATCGACACACAGGTATTGATTTCCAGTTTTTCCCAGCTCTTTAGAGATTCAAGTACCTGCTCTACAACATACTCGGTAAAAAGATAGAGGAGACGATTGCCGTACGTATACTGCAGAAATTTTTCCGGCCCCATCATTCCGAAAGAAGAGGAGTTCCATATCGTCAAAGCCTCCAGGCCCACGATCCTGCCATCTTTCAAAGAGACTTTGGGCTGATAACGAACCACAAATTCACCGTTTTTAATTCCTTTTTCGATTTCTGAACGCATCAGTAGGAATTTCTGGGATTCCCTGTCAAGATCCTCATTGTAAAAGGTAAAGCGGTTTTTGCCGCTCTTTTTGCTGTGGTACATGGCCAAATCGGCTTGTTCTACCACCTGTTCCGGGGCACTCTGACCATTGGGAAAGAGATTGATACCGATGGAGAAGCTGATAGGAATCTCCAGCCCGTCCTCTCGAAACGGTTCGGTATACTGCTTCACCAGTTTATCAGCCAGCAGTGCGGCATTGTGGGTTGCGATATGGGGATCTTCTCCTAAATCTACAAGAATCAATGCAAATTCGTCCCCCGAGATTCGTGCCGTCACATCCCGTTCACGTGCCGCCTCCCTTAGACGCCGGGCCACCTCCACAATTACTTTATCCCCTACCGCGTGACCGTAGGAATCATTGATCTGTTTGAAATTGTCCAAATCGATGAAGAAAAAGGCGCTGAAAAACTCCTCTTTGATGCCCAATTCCCAAATTAACTCCAACTCCTCTTTGAGCTTCATACGATTATATAGATCGGTCAGGGGATCATGATGGGCCCGATGCTGACTCTCGGCATAAGCCTGTTTCAGATCGCTGATGTCAAAAAAGTGCGACACGTAGTTGCACACCTCTCCCTCGGAATCTCGGATTGCGGTGATAGAGAGTATCTCTGGATAGATACTCCCATCCTTCCGACGGTTGTAAATCTCCCCTTTCCAGTATCCTTTGTTTTTGATCTCTTCCCACATTTGGCGGTAAAAAGATTCATCATGACGTCCCGATTTTATAATCGACGGCGTTTTACCCAAGACTTCATCCCTTGTGTAGCCGGTAATCCGCTCGAAAGCTTTGTTGACTTTGATGATTTCACCGTGTCGATCGGTGATGAGGATCGCCTCTTGAGAATCGAAAGCCGTACCGTAGAGGCCAAGCTCTTTTTTCATCTCTTTGACGGACTCTTCTTCCGCGATCCGCTCCAAAGCCAGTTGCGCTGCATCGATCATTTTTAGCACAGCATCTTTCACGCCTTGATCAAAACGTCGGCCCCGCGGTATGAAAAGATAGAGGAGATAGGCAGGAGCTTCATCTTTCAAGAGGGGGAAAATTCCCAGAAACTCCACCTCTCGAAACAACTCCGGTTCCACCATATGCAGAGGGAGAATGAGAGATTTGCCGCTCTTTGCCACCTCCTGGGCCGATTGACGGAACAAAGAAGGCCACTCCTTCTGCAAACGTTTGATGGAGATGTTTTCGCTGACGACTATTCGATCATCGGGCAACTCTTCGATCCAAAAAAACCGGAAATATTCCAAGCGTGCAAGGGCTTGAGCCAAGCTATGGAAAAGATTGCTCCGATTGGAAATCTGCAGGGAACTTTCGCAAAAGTCACCTACCACGGAGGCCAAACGCCGCTCGAAAGCGACATGCCGGATCTTGGCTAAAATCCTGTCAAAAAACTCAGTGATCCTCCGCAGGAAAAAGGCGAGAAGAAATACCAACACTCCCAGGAAAAGCACTCCTTTGAGAAGAGTCCCCTGGATTCTACGCTCATAGGAAGCTCTCTCTTCGTCGATGTTTTTGAGTACACTGTCTTCAAAAAGGTAAAGTCGATCGATAAAAGCGGTTGCCATCTTCCACCAGCGGTTTTTACTCTTCAAATCACTATGATCGGGCCGTTTCATTGATCGGCGCATTTCGTCATAGTGTCGTTGCAAAGAAAAAGGCACAATTCGTCGAAAGCGCACCTGCATCGGTTTAGAAAGTGCTAGATGAACCGTTTCCCATGTAGCATTTAGTCGGTTTTCGTTGATCAAAAGTTGTCGTTCAATTTTCGGATTTTTTCCTTGTGGTCCATAGAGCGACATCAAAAGTGCACGCTCCTTCCCCTCCAATTCGATCAAATCGATCAGAGTTTTGAACAACAATAGATTCCCGAGATACGTCCGATCCCCCAGCGTCTCCAGTACCGGATCAATGGAGTGGATCAACGTACGGTTGATTCGGCTGTAGTCTTCGAAAATCCTCAAAGGATCTTCGGTGGCGCTGTGACTCTCTTTGCGCAAAATTTCCAGACGATCCAACGCACTCAAAAGACGCTCCACATCCTCCACTTTGGCAATACTTTCGCGTTGAAGAATCTGTAAATACTCCTCTCTGGCCCGATCCGTCCGCTGCCTCTGCCGATCAGCTTGGGTGCAAAACTGAGGATACAAAGAACAAGCCAGGGTCATTCCCCTCTCCTTTTGTATCGCCTGGATCAATCGGGCGTCAACGGCGAGATAATCCACTGCTCGCTGAACATTTTTTAGCTCTCGGTAACTGTGATAGTTGTCCGAAAGATACTCTCCCGCGAAATAGAGTATCCCCGCTACCGCAATAAGAAACGCAAGAAGAAGCCGACCTTTGAGTTTTCGTACCAGCTGAGGAATTTCCATCTTTCTTTTTACCTTGTTCCTTAATTGCGTACTATGAAAAACTGAAGCGATTCTTCTTTATTCTGAATTTTCTTCAGGATCCACTCTCCTGGGAATTCAAAGTCCCGGATCCCGAATTAAGCCCGAAATAATGGAGCTTCTTAAAGGCCTTTAATTCTTTTCAGGAAGTTTTGACTCATAGACAGCATCAATTCATAAGCTATATTTTAACGGAATTTATCCACTATCTCCTCCTGCCCTATGCGATAGAGGGCAAAATCGTATTTCACGGGATCGGCGGGATCGAAACGGCGTAGAGTTTCGGTCAGTTCCAGCGCCGCTTTCATATCGTAACTTTTGCGCTTCAAAAGGCCCAGGCGCAAAGAAACGGCGTGGGTGTGGGTATCGAGGGGAATGATCAGATCCGCCGGATCGATTCCTGCCCAGAGCCCCAGATCCAGGGCATCCCGACGCACCATCCAGCGGAAATACATCATGTAGCGCTTGAAGGGGGCGCAGCGTTCGGGATTTTCAGGGACTTTTCCCACAAGAAAATCGTATCCTCTGCTCTCATAAGGATAAGCTTCCCGGATCGCCCGGATCAAAGCCCACAGCCCGTCGCGAATCTCTCGGCGTTCTTCGTAGGCTTCGCGTACGATCTCCCCCAACTTCCGCTCCCGTCCCAGTCGATGCAGCGCGATGAAGAGCGCCGCCACATCCTTGGAAGTCTGGAAGCGATACTTGAATCCCCGCAATTCTTTGGCAATAGACTCTTCGGGAGCTTCCAGCAGGGAAAAGTCGAGGCGATCCAGAAAGGCGACGATCTGCTTGGCGCTGCCGTAGCCGAAGAGTGCGCAAATCAGGGCGCTTCGCTCCTCCCGATATTCAGAAGCCACCAAGAGAGGATCGGGACGTTCATAGCTTAGCTCCGTGGCGTCATTGCGCCGGGCGGCTTCCAGATCCAGCAGCTTTTTGACTCTTTGCCTATTCATAGCGGGGATTATACTTCGATTGCAACCCACGTCGCAAGCAAAAAGCGCGCCGATGCGCTATCGTTTCATCAAAACAATTCAAAGGAGTCGAAATGACCGAAAGTCTGAATCAAACGGAACTCTCCGTCAATCAGTTCATCAAAGCACTGGACAAAACGGAGAAGAAGATCGCCAAGATCGAAGAGGAGCTCAAAAGCACCCGTGCCAAACTGGAAAAGATGGAAGAGGAGATCCTCGACCTCTCCTCCCGGATGCGGGAAACCGAGCGAAAGATCCACGAGAAACTCGCCAAAATCAAACGCACCAACAAAAAACTCCTCAAAGCCGAAACGGATCGCCAGATCGAAACCCTCGATCGCGATCTGCGTCAACTCAACAAAGAGGTGAAAAAATTGGAGAAAGAGTACGCGCAACTCAAAGAGGCGTACGAGCAGTTGGTCGCCAAAGAGGAGAAATTGCTCGACAAAGAGATGAAACTGGAAGAGAAAAAAGCCGAGCTCTACCATAAACGCGAACTGCTGATGAAAAAGGCGGAGCAGATTATGGGCCGCCTCAGCAACAAAATCAGCCGAATCCGCTCCCTCTAGTCACAAGAGGGATCAAGGCTCCGTTCGCACGACGAAATCGTCAAAAGAGGTGACGGCATCCGCCTTGGTCCAAAGCCCCGCGGCGCCGGGACCGCTCAGAGTCCGATCCCGCGCCCGCAGGAGCACCTGAGCGTCGAGGGCTCCCTCTACCCGATCTCCTCGGACATGAATCGTCATAGTATGCCACCCCGGAGTGAGCCGGATTCCGTCGCGTTCGGCCAAGAGAGTACGATCTCCGCCAATCACTTTGTAGAAACAGAAATTCTCCTCCAACGGGTTGTAGCGGGCAACATAGTAAGTGCCGCTGTCTCGTGCCCGCCAAAGAATGCCCCCGCCTCGGTCCTGCCTGCCCCGCTCCGCTCGGAAGCGGACCGTCAGATTTCCGTCGACAAAGCGCAGCGTCGGACGAAGGCAGAGATTGAACCCCCGGGCATATCCCAGAAATTGCCGAGGATTGCGGACCATCCGCAAAAGATGCTTACCCGACCAAGCCGTGGCATCATCCAGAACTCGCCACTCCCCAACACATTTCCATCCCTGAGGAGCCTTTTGTGCGGCGTCCTTCTCAAAATCGAAACGCACCGTCTGCGCCCAAGCCGTCACACTCAGGGCAAAAAACGCGATCAATAGATCCCGTTTTTTCATCGAATTTCCTTGGCATCGAAATTTGTCCCGTCCAGGTCGCTTACCTTTTCAGCTTCAGACGCTTCAACTTCCGTTTGGGCCAGGCCAACGCCAGCGTCGATGCAGCCGCTCCCGCCGCCCAGTAGACCCACTCAGGGATCGGCACCGGATCGCCCGTGGCGTAGGAGTGCATCCCGCTGAGATAGAAGTTGACGCCGAAATAGGTCATAAGGATCGTGGAGAAAGCCAAAAAGGAAGCGGCGGCGAAAAGGAAAGGCCGATCCCATTTGGACACCAGCCGCAGGTGCAAGACGACGGTGTAGACCAGGATGCTTACATACGCCCAAGTCTCCTTGGGATCCCATCCCCAATAACGTCCCCAGGATTCGTCGGCCCAGACCCCGCCGATGAAGTTGCCCACCGTCAGCATCGAGAGCCCGATGATCAGCGCCGCTTCGTCCACGGCGACTAGCCGATAGATCGCCCGATCGATCTGAGGGCGCTTGAGCGGATCGCGCAGGACGAAAAGCCACAAAATCATAAAGCCCAGCAGCGCCCCCAGTCCCAAAAAGCCGTAACTGGCGGTGATCACCGAGACGTGGATCGTCAGCCAGTAGGATTTGAGCACCGGGACGAGGTTGGTGATCTGGGGGTTGATGTTGCTCAAATGGGCGGTAAAGAGGAAGATCCCCGCCACCGTGACCGTCGCCCCCAGCACCATCAGCGATTGCCGGAAAAAGATCAGCCCCGCCAGCATCGCCGACCAAGAGATATAAAGGAGCGACTCATACGCGTCGCTCCAAGGAGCGTGCCCGGCGATATACCAGCGCAGCCCCAATCCGAAAGTATGCAAAGCAAACAATCCCCAAAGCAGCGCCCCCGCCCCCAGACGAATCCGGGCAAACCACGGTCCGGGCCGCTCCCGCAAAATCTCGACAAAACCCGCCAGGATTAGCACAAACCCCAGTAGCAGATAGATCCCCACCAGACGGGGAAAGAGATGGAGCCGGTTGTAAAAAAGCTCCGCTTCGATCTTCTTTTTGGGCGGAATCAGTTCGGCGCCGTAGCGTCGCTGATAGTCACGGATCTTGCCGATGCGCTCCCGGGCAGCCGGCCAGTCGCCCGCCGCTACGGCGTCGATGAAACGCCGGGTCAGCGCCTCTACCTCCGCCCGCTTCTTGCCGGTAAATTTCTGCATCGCCTCCAGGGGGTTGTACCAGGTGTGGCGGGGATCGCCGGGCATCGGAAAGATCCGATAGAGATTGCCGTAAAAGACCATATAGATGACGTTGAGTTTCTCATCCAGAGCGATCAGTTCCCGCTCGAAGGTCCCCCGCTCTCCCGGTTTGATCCGGTGGGCCGCTTCGACGTACTTTTTGAGCTTATAGCCCTTTTTCCCCTCGAAAGCGTCGGCGAAGGCGGCGAATTTCTCTGCGTCTGAAAGCCCAAGAATCTTGCGCAGTTTGGGGGATTTGACCCGGATCAGCCGGGCATAGCGCCATAGCTCGGGGCGGCTCAGCATCCCCAACAGCACCTGATCCTGATCCATCCCCCGCCAAGCGAGAGAGCCGTGGAGCTTGTAGAGCAGTTGGGTGTCGAGAGAATTGACCGGCTCCATCCGCCCCATCGGCGACTGGACGATGAGCCGGCCGAAATCCTCCGCCGCTGCCTTGGACCCCTGGGCATAGGCGGGCAGATACTTGTCCAAATCGGCCGGAGTCGCCGCCCGGGGGGCTGCGCTCAAGAGTGCAAAAAGCAGCAAAAGCATCCCCGACGACGCCGTCGCTTTGAGATAGCGCACCAGCTTCCCGAAACGCGACGTGGGATCAAAGAGATTCCACAACAATCCCAGCGCCAGTAGGATATATCCCAGATAGGTGGGCCATTTGCCCGGATCGTCGTTGACGCTGAGGATCGTACCCCGCTCATCGGGATCGTAGGAGCTTTGGAAAAATTTGTATCCCCGATGATCCAGGGTATGGTTCATATAGATCCTATAATTGAAATTCCCCGACTGCGGATCGATCACCGTCACTTCGCTGGCGTAGGAGCTGGGAGCCATAGAACCCGGATAGCGCTCCAACTGAAAATCCCGCAGCTTCAGGGCAAAAGGGAGCTTCACGATCTTGCTGCCGAACTCCACCGTTACCTTCACCCCGCCGAAATCCAGGGTCTTGGCGTATCCCTTGGCTCCCCGTTTGCCCACCAGGCGGGTCTGCCGGCACTTTCCGGCATAGCAGACCTTCACTGTCAGCAGCCCCATCGTCGCGCGCACCTTTTTGGCGAATTTGTAATCGACGAACTCCACCGAAAGCTCCTTGCCCCCGTCAAAGAGAATCGTCTCATTGAAATCGTTGCCGCCCAGGGCGGAAAAGTCTTTTTGAAACTCCTGATACCAGACCCCCGTCGGCGTGCGGATCGTCACTTGCAAATAAGGTTCGGCCGTGAGCATCCGATCTTCGCTGCGACCCTCCCGGATGTGCAAGACTCCCTCCTGGCCGAAATAGTGGGTCGTCGCCGCCCCGATCCCGATGAGCAAAAAGGCCGTGTGAAAGAGGAAACGGGGCGGATGCCGCCACATCCGGTAGCGCCAGATGACCCCCGTCAGGTTGATCCCCGCCAAAAAAAGCGCAGCGATATACCAAGGACTGTAATAGACCAGCACCCGCGCCGTGGAGCTGCCGTAGTCGTTTTCCAAAAAAGTCGCCGCCGCCGCTCCGATGGCAAGAATCGAGAGCAGGAGTAGTGAGGTTTTGATGGAGAAGAGTATGGAGAGGATTTTTTTCATCATCTCTGCTTCACTCCGTTCGGGCATTGGGCATTTCGGCATTGTGTGCTTCGCACGGCATTGAAGCAAACTGCCTCAATGCCCCAATGCCTAATGCCCGACAGGCAAAGCCCGTCAAATGATCCCATTTTTCTTCAGATACTCTTTCCATTGCTCTTTTTTATAGGTCCCTTTGTCGACCCCCTGGACAAATTCCATAATTTTTCCCAAAACATAGGGTTTGACGTAGCCGGGGAGTTGCCATATCTTTTCGCCTTTGGAGCTCAAGAGAACGACATACGGGGTGACTTTGACTCGATAGAGCATCTGAAGATTTTGCGTCGTGGTAGGATTGCCTAGAATCGTATAGCGCTTGTAGTCGTCACGGGGAATGCGGTAGATGTCGAAGCCTTGGGCGACTTTGTGGAGGTAGGGATCGCTCTGGAGCTCTTTTTTCATCCGAGCACAGTAGGGACAGCTCTTCGAATCGAAAAGGAGCATAATCGGCTTGCCGCTGTAGGGAATCGTCTGGCTGAATTTGACCATCGGTCCGCCCAAGAGTACTGCCGAAAAAATCGCCAAGGTTGTCAAGATTTTTTTTATCATTTTTTGCCTCCTATGGCGATTCCGTGCGCTTTGAAATAAGCTTTCAATGCCTTTTCCACCTCGCCGTTTTCCCGGTTTTTCCCTCTCCAGAGACCTTCGTGAATGAAAGCGAGGACTAATTCGAATTTTTTGGGCGGCAGATAGCTGGGGACGATAAAGATCGTTTTGCCCTTTTCGTCGGTGAAGATCAGCGTCGGCGTAGCATCGATATGGTAGATGCTCACCAACGTTTTCGTATCCACATCCATCGCTTCTCCGTTATGAAAAAACTTATGCCGTTTGTTGCTCGTCGCATCGATATAGATGGGAGTGACATCCTTTTCGAGGGCCGCGGCCAACTCCGCATCCGTCGCGACATCCCGCTGAAGCTTCTGCGTATAGGGATCTTGGGGTTGGCCGAAGACCAGCAGCATCGGTTTGCCCTTGGGATCGATGAAGGCCCCGTCGTGAAAGACTTGATAGAACTTTGAAAGATGCGGCGAAGAGGTCTGCGGTTTAGACACCGGCGGCTTTTTTGCGCTCGAGGAGTGCACAGCAAAGGCGCCTCCTGCCGGAGCCTGTTCGGGTGTAGCGGCAGGTGCGGCGGAGTTCAGCTGCTTCGCTTCGCTCTTGTGTTCGTTGCATCCGGCCAGTAACAGGGTCGACACACAGAGGGCTATGGCGAGGGTTTTCATAGAGATCTTCCTTGTGTTGGGATCATTGGAACTTATTGTAGGGAAACACTTTTAAATTCGGGCAGCGGAGGCTTGATGGGAACTGCCCGAATCTAAAAGCCTTCCAAGCGGCACCCGGACGCCGCTGGAGGCAGCCTCACTTCATGCCTGCCTTGGCACCGGCATGCAGCAGTTTGTCCATAATCTGCTGATGCTGTTTGTCGCTCAAAATTCCGGGGGTTTTGTTGACCTTGGACCAGAGCTTCTCGTTGGTCATATTCTTGTGGCAGCCCATGCAGACCCCGGTGCGCTCCATATTGTCACGCATCTTTTTGTCCAGGGCCCGGGAAGCCGGCCAGTGGGATCCGACGTTGACGATCTGCTTGCCGGTTTTACGGTCGACCACTTTGGACCAATCAAAGTTCATGCCCGGAATCGCCTTGATCTGGATCGTCGTATGCTTCGAGGCGAATTTGCCGGTGGCGAGATCCTGCAGATCGACTTTGAGATCCTTGTCCTGATCGGTGAGGAACTGTCCGTCGGCGATGCCGTAACCCAACGCTTTGGGATTGCTATGGCAACTTTCGCAGCTGCGTGCCTTTTTGCCCGTGGTGTGGGGCTGTACCGGCGACATATCGATGGCATCGACCTTCAGACCGTTGTCCATGACCCGTGCTTGTTTGTTGAGTGTCACCGTCTGGCCGTCGGGACCGATGATCGTGTAGGTGACTTGACACCCGGGGATGATCGGAGTCACGAGTCCTTCGCCGTTGATGCCCAGGATCGGATCCTCCCAGCGCAGATAGCTGCGAGTCTCGTGGGCTTTACCGATCTGTTTTTTACCGTGGCTGCCCAGGACCGATTCGCTGGTTTCACCGTTGGCGAAGTGGGTACTTCCGCTGGCGATCCAGTCGATCTTGGTCTTGCCTTTGGTGTAATCGACCTTGACGTGACAGCCGTAGCACTGAGGCGCCCAGTCGCTGTGGCAGCTGTAGCACTCCAGCTTGTCCATGTGGGCCTTGACCTGGTGCATCGCCACCTCTCCGGCTTCGGAGAGCTGCTTTTTCTTCTCTTTGTTTTTCAGCAGCGGCACTTCCAGATCTTTGCCGCTGGCGAGGTGGACGATGACTTTGTCACCCTTTTTGACCACGTTGCCGAAGGGGTTGCCCCGGGTGGTGAGCAGATAGCCGTCCATCGGCTTGTAGACGGTGCCTTGCTGCATCCAGGCGGGCAGTTTTTTGCTCAAACCTCGGGGGCCTTTGGGAGCGCCCATCGCAAACTCTTTTTCGCCGTATCCGAGTGCCAGCTCCCAGGGATATTTGCGGGTTGTTCCGTGGCAGTCGCTGCACTCGATCTCCACCTGACCCAGGGTCGAACCGTAGAGGGTGCCGTCGCCGTGCATATCGATGGAGGTGTGGCAATCCTGGCAGGTCATTCCGGCCTGGAAGTGCAGATCCTCCTTGATGTGCTTGTAGCGTTTGCCATGGGTCTTGAGCTGGGCCTTGCCGCCGGGCATCAGCGGCGAACTGTAGGGTTGTTCCATCAGTCCCATATAGCTGACACCGATCCGCTTGCCCCGGTTGTGGCAAGAGTTGCAGGTCTCTGGGTGGATCCCGCTGAAGGTGACCCCGGTACTGGGGACGTGGACCTTGGCTTCCCGGCTGCTTTGCATCTCATGCACCAACAGATGGCCGTGCTCTTTTTTGTCGATCGTCGGATCGCCACCCTCATAGAGCCCCTCGTTGCCGTAGGGGATGTGACAGGCGGAACATCCCATTCCCCGCCAATCTCCCCGTCCCTTGCGTCCGCGTACGCCGATATGGCAGCGTTGGCAGTCGCTACGCTGATAGGTGATCGACGCGTGGTAAGCGACCCGGGCCTGATATTCGGCTTCGCTCTCCCCCGCTTTCTCCTCCAGTTGCGCGTGGCTCTTGGGCGGAGGGGGGAGTTGCTTGAGTTCGTTCGGGAATTGATCGGGATATTTGTGGATCATCGCCAGCATATATTTCTTATAAGTATCGGTTCCCCAGGCGGGTTTGGCCCCGTCCTCGTCTTTGACATCGTAGTTGGCGAATTTGACTTTCATCGTGGGTTCGGTACCCCAGGTATGCAGGTTGCCCTGGATTTTGCCCGCCTCGGTGGCCATCAGGGCCTTTTTCATATTGGCCACGGTATCGGCATGACAGACGCCGCAGGTCTTGTCCATGATCCAGTAGCTCCCCGGATCCCGGACAAAGGCGGTGAGTCCGCCCGGATGGGCCTTGGGCGCGCCCTTGTGGGCCTCTGCGGCGGTACCGGCTTTGGGGTTTCCGCCGTGGCAGACGACGCATCCGCCGCTGTCGCCCATTCCTTTGCCCAT
>JALWNT010000017.1 GCA_027080995.1 Campylobacteraceae bacterium
CAGCCGCTGCATCGCTCTCATCGGAAAGAGCAAGTACGAGCAATACACCAAGCAATTCGGCAGTGAAGAGGCCGCGTTGCGCAAATGCACAATCCTTGAGCGGATCCAGAGACAATAGAACCTTCCCTGCTCCCTAAAAAACAACGCCTCATTCAACTCTCAATAAACGTTCTCTTCCGCGTTTCGGGTTCTGCATATTCCCAACCGGGAAGTTGAGAACGGGGAAAGCCTGTCCCCAGAACCCAATACCCAGAACCCACAATATCCTATTTTGAAATCGATAGAGGAACTCTTTTCGGAGCACAAAACACTGCAAGCTAAAAACAGATCTTCTACATAAACGCCAACAGACCCGCCGTGACGGCGACGTTGAGAGATTCGACGCCGCGACGCATCGGTATGCGAATCTTCCGATCGGCCAAAGCAGAGAGCTCCGCACTCACTCCCTCCGATTCGTTACCCAGAACGAAGATCGACTTTTCGGAGGGCTTCAGGTTTCGCCAGTCCGTTTCCGCATGAGAGTCGAGTACAATCACCTCCGCTCCCTTTTGCTGAAACTCCCTTAGCATCTTCTCCAGCGATTCTTCGGCCCGGACAATCGGCAAGTGAAAGAGTGTGCCGGCACTCGCTTTGATCGTCAGGGGCGAGACCAGCGGAGCGTTTCCCCGGGCGGCGAGGAGCAGAGCGTCGAAATTCCCCGCGGCGGCGGAGCGGACGATCATCCCGACATTTTGAGGGTTGGTTACCCGATCCAGGGCCAAAAGACGGTAGCGCTCGCGCCCGCGCAAAAACTCTTCGGGGCTCGAGAGGTTTTCCAAGACGATATCCAGAGCCACCCCCTGATCCTGCCGGGCGTTTTTCGAAATGCGAGAAAGCGCCCGCTTCTCATGCGTACGGATTTCGACCCCCCTCTTTTCCGCGAGGGCGATCATTTTCTTCAGTTCGGCAGAGGGCTTGTTGCTGCGGGAGAGGTGGAGGCGATGGATGCGCAGACTCTCGTCGCGCAACGCTTCGAGCACCGGATTGCGCCCGTAGATAGTGAGGACTTTGGCATAAAATTCTTTCTTCGATTCATACGAATCGAACATCGAGGATTTATCGGAAGCCATTACGACTCTGATCGATGTTCATTCTCCATTCTCCATTCTCAATTCCACACTCAGCTCTCCCCGTTCCAGGCGATGTGGGGTTTGCCGTTTTCGTCGAAATTGACGGCGGGCATTCCCATGATGTTGAAACCGCCGTCGACGTAGTGAATCTCACCGGTGACGGCACTGGAGAGGTCGCTGAGGAGGTACATTCCGCTGTTGCCGACCTCCTCGATGGTGACGTTGCGGCGCAGCGGAGAGTGGGCGGCGGTCCATTTGAGCATGAAAGAAAAATCTCCGATCCCGGCGGCGGCCAGGGTCTTGATGGGACCGGCGCTGATGGCGTTGACACGGATGCCGTCGCGGCCTAGATCCTCGGCGAGATATTTGACGCTGCTCTCCAGCGCCGCTTTGGCCACACCCATGAGGTTGTAGTTGGGGATGTATTTGACCCCGCCGTAGTAGCTCAGTGTCAGGATCGATCCGCCGGGGTTCA
>JALWNT010000018.1 GCA_027080995.1 Campylobacteraceae bacterium
ACAAGCCGGATTACCGGCTTTATTGAATTGGAGAAACGATGAGAGAAACGATTCATCTGGGGTGTGAAAAGTGTACCCGACGCAATTATCACACGACCAAGAACAAGAAAAACACGACAGAGAAACTTGCTCTGAAGAAATACTGTAAGTGGTGTAAAACCCACACTGTCCATAAAGAGATGAAACTCTAAGAGTTTCACTCTCTTTTCGCTAGGCCAATAGCTCAGTTGGTAGAGCACTGGTCTCCAAAACCAGGTGTCGGGGGTTCGAGTCCCTCTTGGCCTGCCATCAAGAAGGTAGATATGGAAAAGCTGATTCAATTCATTAAAGACGCCAAAGTCGAACTCGACAAGGTAATTTTTCCGACCAAAGTTCAGGTACGTCAAGCGTTTGTAGCCGTTATATTGGTCGTGACTGTAATATCTATTTTCCTGGCACTTGTTGACATGCTGATGTCGGCGATTGTCTCCTCAACGATTTAAACAAGGCTTCATACGATGGCTCATCAATGGTACGCAATCCAAACTTATGCCGGCAGTGAACGATCGGTCAAACGTGCAATCGAGCAGATGGCCGAAGACTACGGACTGCAGGAGAAGATCGACAAAGTTGTCGTCCCCACCGAAGAGGTGATCGAGGTCAAAAACGGCCAGAAGAAAATCACCGAACGCTCTCTCTACTCCGGTTACGTCTTTGCCCACATCGATCTGGATACCGATCTTTGGCACAAGATCCAATCTCTGCCGAAAGTCTCTCGCTTCATCGGAGAGCAGAAGACTCCCACGCCCCTGAGCGATGCGGACATTCAATTGATTCTGGAAAAGATGGAGACTAAGAAACCGCCCCGTCCGAAGGTTGATTTTGAACCGGGTGAAATGGTGCGCATTATTGATGGACCATTTGCGAACTTTACCGGAATGGTTGAAGAGTATGATATGGATCACGGCAAGTTGAAACTCAACGTGTCGATCTTCGGGCGAAACACTCCCGTAGAGATCCTCTATACCCAAGTCGAAAAAATAATCTAAAATGCAAGGATAGACGATGGCAAAGAAAATAGCCGAAAAATTCAAGCTGATGATCCCTGCCGGTCAGGCGAATCCTTCACCTCCGGTCGGTCCCGCCCTGGGTCAGCGTGGTGTCAACATCATGGAGTTTTGCAAAGCTTTCAACGAAAAGACAAAAGACAAGATGGGCTTCAAAATCCCCGTCGAAATCACGGTCTATACCGATCGAAGCTTCACTTTCGAAACCAAGCAACCTCCTGCAAGCGACCTTATCATGAAGGAAGCGGGTATCAAGAAAGGAAGCGATAACCCTCTTCTCAACAAAGTCGCCACGATCAGCAAAGAGCAACTTCTCAAGATTGTTGATCTTAAAATCGAAGACCTCAATACGAACGATCGTGAGCAGGCGGCAAAAATCATTGCCGGCTCCTGCCGGAGTATGGGTGTCGAAATCGTTGACTGATCCTTTGACCACTTGGATCCAAAAGAAAGTGGGAGCACACAAAGCGGAGAATAAACATGTCTAAAAAAATGAGCAAAAGAAAACAGGCCCTTTTGGAAAAGATCGATCGGGAAAAAGCGTACAGTGTGGAAGAGGGAGTCAAGACCGTTAAAGACCTCAAATCCGCCAAATTTGACGAAACCGTCGAAATCGCCATGAACCTCAATGTAGATCCCCGTCATGCGGATCAGATGATTCGTGGATCGGTCGTTCTTCCTCATGGAACCGGCAAAGAAGTCAAAGTCGCCGTCTTTGCCAAAGGGCCGAAGGTGGATGAAGCCAAAGAGGCAGGTGCGGATTTTACAGACGCTGAAGAGTTGATCGAAAAGATTCAAAACGGACAAATTGACTTCGACATCGTCATCGCTACGCCCGATATGATGGGTACTTTGGGTAAAGTTGCCCGGATTCTGGGGCCCAAAGGCCTGATGCCCAACCCCAAAACCGGTACCGTCACGATGGATGTCGCCCAGGCGGTCAAAAATGCCAAAGGCGGTCAGGTCAACTTCCGTGTTGACAAAAAAGGGAACATGCATGCCGGTATCGGCAAGGCAAGCTTCGGGGAAAAAGAGCTGGAGGAAAACCTTCGTGCTTTCGTCGAAAAGATCAACAAAGCCAAACCCGCGAGTGCCAAAGGCCGCTACATCCAAAATGCCGCACTTTCGCTGACAATGAGCCCCTCGATCAAGCTCGATACCGCCGAGCTGATGGAGATCAAATAAGAAGGCGCCGTCGCGCCCTTTAATCTCGACTGAAGACAATAGGGGCGAAAGCTTAAACAAAAACTCTTTTTTGAAGAGTTTTTTCTCCTTCGGGAGAAAGCCCTGTTGGAAGTCTGAAAGGAGAAAGAATGACCCGAGCAGAAAAAGAACAGCTTGTCGCCGAGCTGTCGGCTGCCTTCGGTGAGTCCAACGCAATCGTCGTTTGCGATTACAAAGGACTTACCTGCCAGGAGCTGGAGAGTGTCCGCCATATGGCGGCAGAGAATGACGCTCACGTCAAAGTCGTCAAAAATACTCTGGCTTCTCTGGCTCTCAAAAACGCCGGGATCGATGATCTTCAGCTCCGGGACACCAACCTGGTGGTCTGGGGTGAAGATCAGATCTCGACCTGTAAAACAGCCGACAAGGCCGCAACGGCTTTCAAAGATCGCTTCGTAATCAAAACCGGAGCGCTTGAAGGCAAAACGGTCGAACTCGACACCATCCTGGCGATGGCAAAACTGCCGAGCCGCGACGAATTGATCGGTATGCTCCTCAACGTCTGGATGGCCCCTGTCCGCAACTTTACGATCGGACTGGATGCACTGCGCCAGAAAAAAGAAGAGGAAGCGTAAATGAGTGTGGGTCGGGCCTCCACGCCGCGACCTTTTCTATGAGAAAATTGCGTAAAAGGAAAACCCATGGCATGCACCAAAGAAGATGTACTGGAATTCATCTCCAACCTGACCGTTCTCGAGCTCAGTGAGCTGGTCAAAGAGTTCGAAGAGAAATTTGGCGTTAGCGCTCAAGCAACCGTTGTTGCTGCAGCTCCCGGCGCAGGTGCCGGTGAGGCGGCCGAAGAGCAAACCGAATTTGATGTCGTCCTGACCGGCGCCGGAGCCAAGAAAATCAACGTCATCAAAGTTGTCCGCGCCGTCACCGGCTTGGGTCTCAAAGAGGCCAAAGCGGCTGTCGAAGAGGTTCCCACCGTTATCAAAGAGGGTGTCTCCAAGGAAGAGGCTGAAGAGCTCAAGAAACAATTCGAAGAGGCCGGCGCCACTGTCGAACTCAAGTAAGATCGTCTTTCGGAGTCCTCTCCGAAATCTCTCCCCTCTCTCGGGGTACAGAGACAAACTATAACGGATAGTTTGTTTGTGTATCACCGAACATAACGACACCACTGAAATCCAATGCAAGGTCTGCCAATGTTAAATTCACTCCATTCAGGAAACCGTCTTCGCGTCGATTTCGCCAAAACTCCTCGACAGATCGAAATTCCCCATCTTCTTCAGTTGCAACAGAAAAGTTACGACAATTTTCTGATGATCGATGCACGGGATCGTTCGCAAAGTATCATCGAGCGGGTTTTCCGGTCTTCCTTTCCTATTCACGATCAGCAGAACCGCATCACACTCGACTACAAGGGTAGTGAAATCATCAAACCCAAATATACCGTTCGCGAGTGCATGGAGCGGGGACTGACCTACGCCGTATCACTGAAACTGAAAATCGCCTTGACCATCTGGAACCGCGACGAAAAAACCGGAGAAAAACTCGACCCCCGTGAAATCAAAGAACAGGCGATCTTCGTCCGGGACATTCCTTTGATGACCGATCGGACCTCTTTCATCGTTAACGGCGTCGAGCGGGTTATCGTCAACCAACTTCACCGAAGTCCCGGTATCATTTTCAAGGAGGCAGAAGCAACAACCGTCGCCAACAAGTTGATCTACTCCGCCCAAATCATTCCCGATCGGGGCAGTTGGCTCTATTTCGAATACGATGCCAAAGATATCCTCTACGCCCGTATCAACAAACGACGGAAAATTCCTGTGACGATTCTTTTCCGGGCACTCGACTATAGCAAAGAGGACATCATCCGCCTCTTCTACCCCACCAAAGAGATTTTCATTCGGGACAACCGCTTCCTCGTCCGTTTCGATCCTGCAGATTTCGTCGGCCGTGCCGAATACGACATCAAAGACCTCGACGGCAATGTGATCGTCTCCAGCGGCAAGCGATTAACCAAGAAGCGGGCACAAAAATTGGCAGAAGAAGGGCTCGAGTGGATCGAGTACCCTATCGAAGTCCTCATGGAACGCCACCTTGCCAAGCCCATCATCGATCAAGAGAGCGGAGAAGTTATCTACGACGTCATCACTCCCCTTGACGAAAACCGGATCAAGAAAATCGTTGAAAGCGGTATTGAAAGCTTCTTTATCGCCGATGACCGGGCCGAAGGGGCAGACGAATCGATAATCAAATCTTTCATTGCGGACCAAGAAAGCCTCAAGCTTCTCAAACAGACCGAAGAGATCGAAGATGAAAATCTTCTTTCCGCCATCCGGATCTATAAAGTCATGCGCCCGGGTGAACCCGTGACTCCCGAGGCGGCAAAAAACTTCCTGCATCAACTCTTTTTCGATCCGGAGCGTTACGATCTGACCAAAGTCGGTCGAATGAAGATGAACCACAAGCTCGATCAGGATGTTCCCGAATACGTGACCGTCCTTACCTGTGAAGATATCATCAACACCGTAAAGTATCTCATCAAAGTCAAGAACGGCGAAGGCCAAATCGATGACCGCGATCACCTCGGAAACCGCCGGATCCGTGCCATCGGCGAGCTGCTCGGAAACGAGCTGCACAATGGTTTGATGAAAATGCAAAAAGCGATCCGGGACAAGATGACGACCGTCAGCGGTTCTCTGGATGACCTGATGCCTCACGATTTGGTCAATTCCAAAATGATCACAAACACCGTCTTGGAGTTTTTCTCCAGCGGACAGCTGAGCCAGTTTATGGACCAGACCAACCCGCTCTCCGAGATTACGCACAAGCGCCGTCTCTCGGCCTTGGGCGAAGGCGGACTGGTCAAAGAACGCGCCGGCTTCGAAGTCCGCGACGTCCACCCGACACATTACGGACGGATTTGCCCGATCGAAACACCGGAAGGACAAAACATCGGTCTGATCAACACGCTCGCAACCTATGCGAAAGTCAACGAACTCGGTTTCATCGAAGCTCCCTACAAAATCGTCAAAGACCGCAAGGTTACTGATGAAATCGTCTACATCACGGCGACCCAGGAGGAGAACAAGGTCATCGCTCCCGCTTCGACGAAACTGGACGAGAACGGATACATCGTCGAAGATTTCATCGAAACGCGCCTCAACGGGAACATCGGCCTCAATGAAGCGGAAAAGGTCGACCTGATCGACGTTTCTCCGTTGATGATTTCCGGGGCCACCGCGGCACTGATCCCCTTCCTCGAACACGACGACGCCAACCGCGCCCTGATGGGATCGAACATGCAGCGCCAGGCAGTCCCTCTGCTCAAACCTGAGGCTCCCATCGTAGGTACCGGGATGGAAGCGATCGTCTCCCGGGACGCCTGGGAAGCTATCAAAGCCAAACGAGCCGGCATCGTAGAAAAAGTAGATGCCCGAAACATTTACATCATGGGCGAGGATGAAAAAGGGATTTTCATCGACCGCTACTATCTCGAAAAAAACATGCGGACCAACCAAAACACCTCTTTTGGACAAGTCCCCATCGTCAAAGCCGGTCAGAAAGTCGAAGCCGGACAAGTCATCGCCGACGGCCCCAACATGGATCAAGGAGAACTGGCCATCGGAAAGAACATTCTCGTCGCCTTCATGCCCTGGAACGGTTACAACTACGAAGACGCCATCATCCTCTCCGAAAAGCTGATCCGTGAAGATGCCTTCACTTCGATTCACATCTATGAAAAAGAGATCGAAGCCCAAGAACTCAAGCACGGTACAGAAGAGATCACTCGAGACATTCCGAACATCCGGGAGGAAGAGCTCCAGCATCTTGACGAAAGCGGTATCGTCAAAGTCGGCACCTACGTCAAACCCGGGATGATTCTCGTCGGAAAGGTCTCTCCCAAAGGGGAAATCAAACCGACACCGGAAGAGCGGCTCTTGCGTGCAATCTTCGGAGATAAAGCCGGTCATGTCGTCAACAAATCTCTCTACTGCCCCGCCTCTATGGAAGGGGTCGTCGTCGACATAAAGATTCTGACCAAAAAAGGCTACGATAAAGACGCTCGGGCCATCCGCGCCTTTGAAGAGGAGCGCGCGCGTCTCGATAGGGACCACCACGACCAGCTGCTGATGATCGACCGTGAGGAGATTTTACGCATTACCTCCTTTCTCTCGAAGCAGGAGTTGCAAAACGACGTTAAAGTCGGCGAAAAAGAGTACAAGGCCGGAGAAAAAATTCCCGAAGAGGAAATTCGCGGGATCAACCGATTTGCTCTACGCAACGTTGTCGCCGCTTTCGCTCCGGAGGTACAAAAGCAATACGATGCACTCAAAAACAGCTTCCTCCGTCAAAAGAAAAAGCTGAAACAGGAGCACGAAGAGAAACTTTCGATCTTGGAAAAAGACGACATCCTACGCAGCGGCGTCACCAAACTGGTCAAAGTCTACATCGCCACCAAACGCAAGATCAAAGTCGGGGACAAGATGGCGGGACGCCACGGAAACAAGGGTATCGTCTCCAACATCGTTCCGGAGATCGATATGCCCTACATGGAGGATGGCACCCCGGTAGATCTGATCCTCAACCCTCTGGGGGTCCCTTCGCGTATGAACATCGGACAGATCCTTGAAGTACACCTGGGACTTGTCGGCAAGCGACTCGGCCGCCAAATCCAGGAGATCTACGAGAGCAAGCGAGAAGATTTCGTCAATGAACTGCGTACTCGCATGAAAGAGATCGCCGATACCGCCAAACTGATGCGCGCCAAGAATGAGCTGGAGACCATGAGCGACGATGAACTTCTTGCGCATGCCCGTGACTGGGCCAACGGGGTCAAATTCGCCGCTCCCGCCTTCGAATCTCCCAACGAAAAGGAGTTCGCCAAACTCTTCGAGCTGGCCAAAATCGATCAGGACGGCAAAACAGTCCTCTACGACGGCAAGACCGGAGAGCAGATCAAAGAGAGGGTCAATGTCGGTTATATGTATATGCTCAAGCT
>JALWNT010000019.1 GCA_027080995.1 Campylobacteraceae bacterium
ATGCCCTTCACCCCGATACGCTGCTGCTCATTGCGGGGGAGGGACCTCAGCGACCCGCACTCGAAAAGTTGATCCGGGAGAAAAACCTTCAGGATTCGGTCCGCCTACTCGGTCATACAGAGGCTCCTAAGAGTTTCCTCAGAGCGCTCGATCTCTTCATTCTCTCTTCCGATTCGAAAGAGGGAGTGCCTCAATCTCTGATTCAGGCTCTGATGATGGATCTGCCCTGTATTGCCACCGACGTGGGCAGTGTGAGGGACCTCTATACAGGGGAGAATTTTCTTCTCATCGAACCCGGTTCCGCTGAAGCGATCTCCAAAGCCATCCTCCAACTTCTTTCCAATTCAAATCAAAAAGAAATGTATGCCAACAATGCATCAAAGAATCTTGAGAAATTCACACAATCTTATATGGCTGACGAGATTGTTGAAATCTATCATACCCTTTTGGAAAGCTGATGTCTCTACACTTTTCTTTGATAAGCTCCGGAGATCTCTGGTGGTTCCACACCAAAGGTGACCCGTCCATATTCGAACTCATAAATGAAACACCGCAAATTCATCAAAACTATGCCGACCTAATTTACCGCGATCAAAAAATCCTAAAGAGAATTCGACCTCAAAAAAGAGTCGACCCTTATCGAAAATATTTTCGATCACAGGCTCTGAGGGAGTTTCGGGGATCTATAAAACTTGAAGAAATAGGACTCCTGGCCCCAAAACCCTTTGGTTATGGGATCAATCTTACGCCTTTGGGTTGCTATGAATCGGTACTCCTGATGGAATACATCCCGAATATCGGTACGCTGCGGGAAGTGTTTCGGGAGGAGCCGGATCCTTCTGTCAGGGAGATTCTGCTGAAAAAGCTGGGGAGAGATTTGCAACGGATGGTAGAAGCTCGTATCTATCACAAAGACGCCCATCTTGGCAATATCTTGGTCACACCCGAACATGATCTGGTCTGGATCGATAATGATCTTTCTACCTTGAAAAATGACAATGATTTAAAACGACTTTTTAAAAAATTTTTGGCAACACCCCTTTTGTCTAACATAGAAAAAAATCACTTGCAAAATAATTGCTAATACTTTAAAAGGATATGCAATGAAGGTAAACCAGGAAAGATCAAATAAAAAAGTTCTATTTGTGGGAAGGCATAATAATGATATAGATTGGATCTCTCCTGTCGTTAATCAAGGCATTGAGAATGGGTGGAATTGTTATTATTTCATTGCAACACCTTATATTGAAATATCAAAGGATTTTAGACTTTCATATCTTAGAGCAAAATCTTGTAATATTTTTGGTGTTTTTGATGTTTATAAAAACCCAATAACAAGAATCTTATTTTCATTAAAAAGGGTTAAAGCAAGCAGAATGCTATTAGATAAAATTTTGTATAGAAGAATTGATGAAAAAAAAATGAGAAATTTACTAAGAAATATTAACCCATCTATCATTGTTTTTGACCACACGTGCCGTATTCTGGAAACGAAATCAAATACCAGGCCTCCTTTTGGCCTAGATCATATCTTCTCCTGGGCAGAAGATATGAACATCCCTTGTCTTTCATTGCCGCATGGTTTGATTTTTTTTGATTTAGTGAGAAAAGGTACATATAATTGTTTCAACCATTATAAACAAGTTTTCTCTGCCAATGATTTGCAAACAAAGTTTTTACATAAGGGAGGAGTAGAGCCCAGTAAAATAATCCTGGGAGGTGCAAGTAGATTCGATGCATATTGGCTGAAAACTTTAGATGAAATCTTGCCTAGAAATACATTGATAGATAAAAAAATAAATAATTACTATACTATAGTATTCTTCGCTACAAAAATGGTATATGATTACGACTTCAAAGGGTTAATAAACTGGCTAAAAATACTAGCTGAAGACAAGGAGATCTTTTTAATAGTTCAACCGCATCCTAGAGGGCAGAAGAAAAAAAGCTTTAAGGAGTTATTCAACCTTGACAATGTCATAATAGATGATTCTACACCTTCTAGTCTTTTAATAAGATACGGAGATTGTGTCTCAACATTAGTGTCCAGCGTTGTTACCGAAGCGGTATGTTTAAATAAACCGATTCTCTATCCAAAATTTTTACATAAAAAAGACACTGTGTTTGATGATGGGGATGTGTCACTAATATTAAACGATGTTTCAGACACTAAAAAAGCTCTATCTTCTCTAAAAAGAGAGGAATTTAAACCTAAAAATGATAAATTTTTAGCAAAATATGTCTACCCAAAAACAAAATTTACAGCCCAATATATTTGGAGAAACATTGTGGAAAATCATAAAACTCTATAAACAAATCAATGTTTACCCTCTATCATTTCCCACCTTAAAGCTGTACCTTTTTCAATGTCTGTTACTGCTTTCTTTCCAATAATATCCAAGAGGTGTTTCGGATGCAAACCAAATCCGGGGCGCACGCTTCGAATGTTTTTCTCTGTAAAAAGTTCCCCTTTTTTAACCGCCTCTGCGACATAGAGGCTCCGGGAAAAACGTCGGCTCTCTCTTCTTTTTGCCGTCATCGAATAGTCCACTTTTCCCAGAAGTTTTTCGGTATCCCTGACCGCCTGGGCCATTTGGGCGAACTCTTCTATATCGAGTGAAAAACCGGCATCGGGCCCACCCAGCTCTCTGTCCAGGATAAAGTGCTTTTCGATCACTCTCGCCCCCAGCGCCACGGCAGCGACCGGGGTCGTGATCCCCAGCGTATGATCGGAAAAACCGGCAACGACGCCGAAGGTTTCGGCTAGGTTGGGGATGGTCCGGAGATTGGCTTCCTCGAGCGGTGCGGGGTAGGCACTGGTACACTTGAGCAGTACGATATCGTTGTTTCCTTCTTCCCGGCAGATATCGACCGCGTCCTGGATCTCCTGGAGAGTGGCGATCCCGGTAGAGATGATCATCGGTCGTCCTTTGGAAGCGGCATAACGGATCAGCCCATAATCGGTGATTTCGAAGGAGGCGATCTTGTAGGCAGGAGGATCGAAACTCTCCAAAAAATCCACGGCGCTTTTGTCGAAGGGAGAGGAGAAGATATCGATACCTATCTTATTGGCATAGGCGAAAAGCTCTTCATGCCACTCCCAGGGTGTGTAGGCCTCCTTGTAGAGCTCGTAGAGGGTCTTCCCGTCCCAGAGGGTCCCACCCCGAATGACAAAATCCTCTTTTCGGCAATCGAGTGTGAGGGTGTCGGCGGTATAGGTCTGGAGCTTGACTGCATCCGCCCCGGCCTCTTGGGCTGCAGCGATACTCTCTTTCGCCACTTCGATCCGACCGCCGTGATTGGCGCTCAGCTCCGCAATGATGTAAGTTCCCGGTTTTTCAGTATCGAAGTTTCCGATCTTCATAGCTCTTTTACCATCCTGACTAATTCTCTCTCATGATAACGCACTTTCCCCACGACTTCGAAACCGTAATGCCGGTAGAGGCGGATCGCCCGTTCATTCTCCTCAAAGACCTCTGCGATCAAACGGTTGAGATTTTGTCGGGCGAACGCCTCATGCAACAATGCATCCATCACCACCTTCCCTTTTCCCCGTGTTTGCGGATCGGTATAGATCCCGATGTGGGCAACGGATGCCTGGTGGTCGATCTGTGTCAGATCGAAGACACCGACCGCAACTTCCCCCTCTTTCACGAGACGATAGAGACGATCCCCGCGTCGATCCAGCGAACGGACAAAGGCCCGATGCTCCTCTTCGCGGATCGGTTCCGTCTGGAGCATCCATCGTCGGATCTCCGGGTGGTTCCGCCAGGAGAGAACCTGCAGCAGTTCCTTTTCCGGAAGATCCTGAAACGGGACCGACTCTAAATCTTCTTCCGCCCGAAGACTCCATAGCAGCCGCTTCAGAGCAGTCGGTTCGTACGCTTCCAGCACCGGCAGCCTCTTTTCTCTCAGATAGGCAACCATCTCGGCCTGATTGCCGGCGGTCCGGATCGCTACGAAAGGGAGCCCCAGATAGAGTACCTCGTGGAGGATCACGCTGGGGGTCACGACGGCCCATTCGCACCCTGCCATGATCTCGGCGATGTCAGGCGCATCGACGTGAAGGGTGACCGACGGTTCTTCCTCGCAGAATCGGCGGAGGTGTTCGAGATCGCGGTTGGCTCCGGTCGTCACCACGTGAACATGGACATCGCCGAAAGAACGCAGTGTCTCCAATATCGGAACGTTCAGCCTGGCACTGTCCGTCCCTCCCATTCCCAGAAAGAGGTGCCGCACACCGGGAGGGTTCAATGTGATCTCCCCGGCCGCCCGCTTTCGTTTCACCCGAACGAACGCGTCGCGGATCAGTGTGTAGCGTTCACCGCAGCGTAGCTCACACCCCTCCGGAACCCGTCCCCGATACCGGGCGGGATCGGCATAGAGATTGTGATTGATCAGGATGTCACAGTGATGGGGAGCGTAAAAGTCATCGAGAACAACGAGCGTGACACCGGTGGCCTCTTTGATCCTTCGTTCCTCTTCTGCCGAGATACCGTAATGGTCGATGACGAGGGTATCGATCCCCGATCCCCGGACGATATTGATCAGTTCCTCCGCCGTGCCCTCTTCGAGCAGAATGGTTTCATACCCTTTCGCCCTGATCGCCTGGTTGATGTTCCCCGGAAGATCCCGCACGGCGAAGATCACCCGATCCCCCGCAAACTCCCTCTCGGCCAGCACCAGATCCCGCATAATGTGGCCCGCTCCGATCGTCGAGGAGCTGTCGGCGCGAATCAAAACGTTTGACACGGCAAAAAATCTCCGTTATAATAATCGTCTATTTCGCCGCTCCGCTTTGGAGCCGTGCCTCCCCTGACCTTTTGGGTCATGGGGTAATCTCCATAAATTCTCCCATTTTCGCTTTGAGTCGCTGAAAATCAGAAGAAGACATGACCCCGCTTTTATAAGCCGCACGTCGAATGTCGAACATGCGCATTTGATGGAGCATAGCCACGCTTTCGCGCCCCCTTTTATAAGAGAATGAAAAGAAATAACTTCCATTTTTCTCCTGAGACGTCAAAGGAATACCGATAAAGGTATATCGGGAAAGCTTTCTGAATACAAGCACCGGGCGAAGAAACTTTTCTCCTTTGCCATAAACCTCCCGCCCCACGTTATAGCCTATGGACATGAAGTAGATTTCTCGCGGGCGAAAATGGATCGGATGATTCTCTTTCAAAGTTTTTTTGACCCGGTTCCAGCGATTGAAAGTATCAGGATAAAGAACTTCATACATTTTTTCCGCTCGTTCCCAGTCCTCGAGAGTATCAATATCCTGAACCCGATATCTCGGTAAAAGGATCGGGATCGAATCCCGGCCGAAGATCGGCTCCGAAGAGTCCCGATGCAGGGCCCGCCAGTAGAACTGTCCCGCATCCTGGTAAGCCTCCTCCAGATCCTGGCTGCGCGTAGTGTAGTGCTCGGGCCAGAACATTTCGCAACGCCCCTTAGGGGTTATTTTGAATGTTCTTTGGATGGGAAAGGGCATGGAAGTCGCCGAAAAGGCGTAGACCGCATCGGAATCCTTCAGTCTTTGATATCCCTCGATAAGTAACTCGGCCGTAAGCAGCGGAGCCGTCGCGTAGAGGGTACAGACGAAATCATAGGATTCTCCACGCGAAGCAAACCACTTCAGGGCGTGTTCCGTCACCGCGTCGGTACCGGTGAAATCGTCCGCCAGGTCCGCGGGGCGGATGAAGGGGACCTCGGCGCCGTATTTCCGGGCCGTCTCGGCGATCTCTTCGTCATCCGTCGAGACGATCACCCGCTCAAAAAGCCCGCTCTTTTGTGCCGTTTCGATGGAATAGGCGATCAGGGGTTTGCCGTGAAACGGGCGGATATTTTTGCGCGGGATGCGCTTGCTCCCTCCCCGGGCCGGGATGACCGCCAGCGATCTATCCACCCAGAACCTCCCGCAGGGCGTTTAGCACATACTCCTGCTCACCGTCGCTCATCCCGGGAAAGAGCGGGAGGGAAAAGCACCCTTCGGCGTACCGGTCCATCACCGGTGTCGTTTCATTTCCGTATCCCAAAGAGCGGTAGTAGGGCTGACGGTTGATCGGGAGGTAGTGCATCTGCAATCCGATCCCCCGCTTGCGCATCTCGACAAAGAGGGCCTCTTTGTCCAGGGGGAGATGCCGGAAATCCGCCCAGACCACATAGAGGTGGTAGGAAGAGCCTTCATGATAGGGATAGAGCGGTTCGACTACGGCAAGATCCTCCAATGCCTCGTCGTAACGCCGCGCCAACTCCCGGCGCCGTGCAACGAAACGATCCAGTTTCCGCAGCTGGGAGATCCCCAGGGCACACTGGAAATCGGTGATCCGGTAGTTGAACCCCAGCTCCCGCATCTCGTACTCCCAAGGTTTCATCTCGGGGGTTTTCACCATGCCGTGATTTCGCAGGATGCGGACACGCTCATAGAGTGCCGGATCGTTGGTGGTGACCATCCCCCCCTCGCCGGTGGTGAGGTGTTTCACCGGATGGAAAGAAAAGATCGAGGCGTCGCTGTGGGTGCAGCTTCCGGCCTTGATCCCCCGGTATCGGGCCCCGATGCTGTGGGCACAATCTTCCAGGATCTTGATGCCATACTTTTCTTGCAGTCGTGCAAGTTTCTCCTGCTCGACGGGATTGCCGGAAAAGTGGACGGCATAGATCGCCTTGATAGATGCGTCTTTTTTTAAAGCCTCTTCGCAGAGATCCAGATCGATATTGCCGTTTCTCTGGATATCGACGAAGATCGGCCGAGCCCCCGCATAGAGAATGGCGTTGGAGGTGGCCAAAAAAGAGTTGGGCGTGGTCAGGACCCTCTCACCGGGCTCCAACAGGGCCAGGGAGGCCAGGTGCAGCGCCGCGGTGCCGTTGCAGACCGCGACGGCGTATTTGGCCCCGCAGTACTCCGCCACCTTCTCCTCAAACTCATTGACCTTCGGACCCGTGGTCAGAAAATCGGACCCCAGGGTCTCCACCACCGCTGCGATATCTTCCTCGTCGATCGTCTGACGTCCGTAGGGAATGAAATCCATCAGAGAAACTCTTTCGCCATCTCCAAAAACTCTTCGTGGCTCAGCCACTGTGTGTTGTTCCCCGAGTTGTATTCAAAGCCCTGTTCTACCGGCTTGCCGGTCTCCCCGAGGCGATTGCGGGAAAAATCCGACTTGTGGGCGAACTGGATCGTCGGCTGGATGACATAATGGTCTTCGAATTCCAACGTCAGATGACTGTCGTCGGCGGGGCACATGATCTCGTGCAGTTTCTCTCCCGGACGGATCCCCACGATCTTCTGAGGCAGATCCGGTGCCATCGCTTTGGCCATTTCAGTGATCTTCATGGATGGGATCTTCGGCACGAAGATCTCCCCTCCCTGCATCCGCTCGAAGTTCTTCAGGACGAAATCGACCCCCTGCTGAAGCGTGATCATGAAACGGGTCATCTCCGGATGGGTGATAGGAAGCTCCTTCGCTCCCTCCTTGATCAGTTTTGCAAAAAAGGGAACGACCGACCCTCTGCTGCCGACGACGTTGCCGTAACGAACCACACTGAATCGCGTCTGCCGCTGCCCCACCATATTGTTGGCGGCGACGAAGAGCTTGTCGCTGGCCAGCTTGGTCGCGCCGTAGAGGTTGATCGGATTGGCCGCCTTGTCGGTCGAAAGGGCGATGACTTTGTCAACCTCATTGGCCAAAGCGGCCTTGATGACATTCTCGGCTCCGGAGACATTGGTCTTGATACACTCCATCGGGTTGTATTCGGCGGCAGGGACCTGTTTGAGAGCCGCGGCGTGGATCACATAGTCCACCCCTTCCGTCGCCTCTTTCATCCGTTCGGCATCCCGTACATCCCCGATGAAGTAACGCATACAGGGATCATTGTACTTCTGCTGCATCTCGAACTGCTTCAGTTCGTCCCGGCTGAAAATGATGATTTTGTTGGGGCGATACCGTTTCAAAATTGTCTCCGTATACTTCTTTCCGAAACTTCCGGTGCCGCCGGTAATCAGAATATTTTTCCCGTTAAACATCTCTTTGTATCCCTTGATACCGTTCCCCAATCCGTAAGATCATCTCTCGATCCTCCGGAGCGTATGAACTGCAATATAAGTTAGATATAATTCTATCCAAAACTGGATTGCCCACCCTTGAAGTTTCTACTTGTCAAACTCAATCATATCGGTGACACTTTGATTATGACACCGACGATTCATGCTCTTCGAGAAACCTATCCCCATGCACAAATTGATGTTGTTGTTCGAAAGGGGTGCGAAGGCGTCCTCGATGGTAATCCCGATATCGACAGGATTTTGACAATCGCCCGACCCGAAAAGGGTAAAAGAAATTTATGGGAAGAAGTAAAAGAAAACATACAACTTTTCTCTTCCAGCGCATTTCGCCGTTACGATTATGCATTTGATCTCTCAAACTCCGATCGTGCAAAATTTATCATCGCTCTGAGTATGGCCAAACGTCGCGGTATTAACCGTTGGCATGCAAATCTGGGATGGAAAGAGTACTTTTTTACCGATTTCAGTGATTATGCCTGGGGAAGACATCATCAGGTCCTACGCGATTACAATACCGTAAAAGACATTCTCGGTTTTTCACTAAAACCCGGTCCCTTGCGGATCGCGACCCAAGGAATCGATCCTCTGGCATTGAAACAGCGGTTTGCACTTGGAGAAAAACCCTATATTGTAGTTCATCCTGCGAGTCGATGGAGTTTCAAAGAGTGGAAAATCTCCCGATGGAGAGAGGTAATCGATTCATTGACAAAGCAAGGGTATGAGATCATTATCAGTTGCGGCCCTGATCCCAGAGAGATTGACATCGCAGAAACTTTGGTAGAAGGTTTTTCAGATGTCAAAACCACTCGTGGCAAGACTACTCTAAGGGAATTGGCCGTTTTGATTGAAAACGCACGACTCTTTATAGGAGTCGATACCGTCGCCATGCATATTGCCGCAGCGGTAGACACTCCGGTGGTGGCACTTTTCGGACCGAGTAGTGAATGGAGCTGGTCCCCGTGGCAAGTTCCCTACCGTCTGGTTTTGGGGGACTGTCCCTGCAAGATTTCACGCAAATTCGTATGTGACAAATCCAAGCTGCTTCCCTGCATGGAAAGTATCAAGACATCTGATGTCACGCAAGCCGTCGATGATTTAATCAAGGAAGCAACCGTATTATGAAAGAAGAAAGACGCGTGGTCGTTTTGGTCGATAATAAACGCAGAGATCTGCCGGGGACGGCATTGCTGGCCCATCATTTGGAACAAAGAGGCATAAAGTGTTTTCTCGAACCCCTGGAGGCGTGGAAGGCCTCCTTGGCTGTGCATAGACCTCATTTTATTCTCTTCAATCATCTTTTAGGCTCTCACTTGGTCGCTTATTCGAAAGAGCTTCGAGATATGGGGGTCAAAGTGGGTGTGCTGCCCAATGAAGGCATTTTGTATAATGAAGAAGTATTGGCCTTCAATGCCGCCAAATTCCACAACAGTGCCCATGTCGATCATTTCTTCGTCTGGAACGAAGCGCATAAAAAAGCGATCGAAAAGGGCAACAACGGTTCGATAAAAAATGTGCACGTTGTTGGTGTTCCCCGCTTCGATTTCTATTTTGATCCCTTAAAACCTCCAAAGAGTTCTCCTTACCCAACGGTATTAATATGCACCAATTTCGTCTTTGCCCAATACAAAGAAAAAGACCCAAAAATTGCCGATCGGCTCTTCGCTCCTTGGAAGGATCGTGTCTCTTCCTATAGAAATTATTGGGAATTGATCGAGACAAACTACCGATCCAGAGAGATGTTCTTTCCTTTTTTGGACAAACTACTCCAAAGCGGACAATACCATATCATTCTAAAACCCCATCCCGGTGAAGACGCAAAAATTTACGAGAGATGGTATACCTCACTGGATCAAGAAGATCGCCGACTCATCCGACTGGAAAAAGACAAATATATCTGGGAATTGATACCTCAGTGTGATGTGGAAATAGCTTGTGAAACCTGCACGACGACTCTGGAGAGTTGGATCTGTAAAAAACCGACTATCGAACTCTTACTTAGCAAGCATCCTGTCTTTTATCATAAGTTTTTGAGTAAAATGACACTTAATTGTGAGAATCCTTCTCAAATAATTCCTACAGTCCAACAGGCTTTGAGCGGGGAAAAAGAAAGAGAGTTTTTCGATGCCAGAAAGAAACATTTGGAAAAATGGTGTGATTCACCCAACGGTCATGCTACTGAAAAATTGGCATCCATCATTGCCGATGCAGCAAAAAGTTCCTCCCCTGATTTTTCAAAAATTCCTTTTTCATATCAGAGAAAAGCTTTTAAGCATCGTCTTATGAACTTTCTAGACCAACCTTATAATTTCAATCCCTTCTCGATGATAAAATTCAAACCATTGCCTCGATTAGACCAGGAAAAGATCCGAATCTACCGGAAAACGATCCGACCCTCAGATGTCACACGATGGAAAAAGAAGATCAAAGAACTTTACAGTGAGAACAGATAAAAAAATTGTTTTATTTAACAACGCCCTAACAGGAGGGGGAGGACGATATATCGTCACCCTTGCCAAGGCGTTGAAAAAAAAGGGGATTGATGTACATATCATCATCTATGAAAATAAAATCGATTTTGAACTCCCGGAAACTCTTCCTTTGCATCTGCTGAAAAACCATCAAGGGAAAAAAAAGAGTATTCTTCATCAACTAACACAAAGCATTGAATCCCTGGAACCTATTGATCTTATCGTTTCAAACTCTTCTCCGTCCAACAAAATTCTCTCACAAATGAAGCATCCGCAAGCCGTTCACTGTATCCACAGTGCCGAAACCAAGGAACATCATGGACTCCTCGCTCCCCTCAAAAGTCTATGGAGAGAGAAAAAGTACCGCCGTCTTTATAATGGGAAAAACTTGATCACAGTTTCTCAAGGTCTCAAATCTTATATATTGGATGATCTCAAGGTCAATCCCACATCCATCTGCACAATTTATAATCCATTTGATTTTGAAGAGATACAAAGAGCCTCTTTAGAGACCTTTTCAGAAATACCTTCCGAACCGTATATTGTTCATGTCGGACGTTTTGATACCGTTCAAAAACGTCATGATATTCTACTTCAGGCATATTCCCTGGCAAACATCCCTCATAAACTCGTGCTGGTAGGTAAAGGGAAGGATCGGCAACTCATCAAAAAATGGATACAAGAGTATCATCTTGAAAAAAAAGTTATTATGCCCGGATTTCAAACGAATCCTTATTCATGGATTGCCAAAGCGGATTTACTGGTTTCATCCTCCGATTTCGAAGGATTTGGGCGGACTTTGGTCGAGGCACTCATTTTGAAAACTCCTGTCGTCAGCACCGATTGCCCAAGCGGTCCTTCGGACATACTCACCGGTGAACTTGCCACCTACCTTTCTCCGCCTGGAGATTCCGAAAAACTTGCAAAGAATATTAATAAAGCCTTATATGGTTATCCCGAAATAGAGGACAAATTTATTGAGAAATTCGACAGTGACATCATTGCGGATGAGTACCTCAAACTCGCAGATAGCTATACGATTGCACACTCCCAAAGCAAGGAATGAATCCTATAATATAGGCTTTTCAGATTATGATCATAATTTCAAAACTCTTCATTTTTGATCGTCACGGTCGGACAAGGAAGGATTTGACGCCTCCTCCACGAGAAAAATCTCCCCATTATCGAATTCCACCGGAAAAAGTCCGTAGAAACTCCCGTTGAGTTGGGTCTTATCGATGATGTAGTTGCGAAACTTTCGATAGAGATCGAGATCCGGCTTTTTAAATTCCGTCCAGAAACGATCGAGGCTCAGCCCCTTGTTCGTGAGCCCTTCGATGTTATATATCGCGTTGCCCAGCGTGATCGTCGGAATCCCGTATCCGATGGAAGTCAGCCCCACGGTACTGTTGACCGTCACCGTCGCACAGGCGTGCCGGAGGCAGTCGGGCAGATAGAGATCGTGGACCACGATCACCCGATCCTGCACCCCGACGATCCCCGCCTGCTCTCTGATGAAGCGTTCGTAGTTTCTGCGCCCCCGATCGACCGGATGATGCTTGAAGACGATCCAGTGATCTTTCGGGGCATGGACGGCGAAGGACTCCAGGACGGTAATGATGAATTTTTCGATCGACTGAAAGGGGGAGTGCTGGAGGATCTGAAAATCGTTGTGGGTCTGCAGCGGAACGAAATAGTAGCGATGGTGCAAATCCCGCTTGATCTTATCTCCGTAGCGGTTGTCCATCAGAGGATAATAGAGTTTTCGGATCGCCCCCCGTATCCCATAAAAAGCCTCTTTGACCGCCGAAAAATCTCGGTGATGCTGATAGTGCGGATAGCGAAAGGCGAAGAGATTTGCCACGGCATAGTACGCGGTGGCACTCAGGACCATTTTGGTCTTGCTTTGCCTGGCATGCTGCGGCTCGAGCGGCTCTGTGGATTCGAGTCGCCGATAGAAGTCTGGATCCCGGCTCAGATGGCTGTAGTCGTTGACCCCCCAGCGCTCCATCGTGATGTAGTGGGGACGTACGTACCCCTCTTCGAAGACGAAGACTTCGATCCCCATGCGCTGCGCGACGCGGATCGCCGTCGCCTGGTAAAATCGACAATCCCCGAAAAGAAAGATCATATCGATACGGTGCTTTTGCAAAAAATCACCGACGAAACTCTCCCACTCCTCTTTGGTCCCACGATAAGATGTGTAATTGTCACCGTAGGAGAAAAAGCGATCCCCGGCGTTGAATCCGATCCGGTAGGTCTGCGCCCCCGCACGTCTTAGTCGCCGATCGAGCCGCTTGAAAAAGGTCCCCATCGGCCCCTGCAGGAGCAGGATTCTACGGTCTCGTACCTCTCCGATTCGATTCATCTCTTTTCGATTCCTTTATTCGACCGTAACCGATTTGGCCAAGTTTCTCGGCATATCGACGTCGTTGCCCAGACGGATGGAGATCTCCAGAGCAAGCATCTGCGTCACTACCATCATTTCGAAAAACTCCAGCATCGGGTGCTCGGCGTGGCGGATGCGGATGAAGTCGTCGGCCAGTTCGAACTCTTCGGGGCTGATGGCCAGGATCGTGGCGTCGCGGGCGCTGAGCTCTTCGACGTTGGATTTGATCTTGTCGTAGAGCAGGGTACGGGGCATCAGGGCGATAGTGAAGAGCTCCGCGTCGGCCAGGGCGATGGGGCCGTGTTTCATCTCGCCGGCGGGATAGCCTTCGGCATGAAGATAGCTGATCTCTTTAAGTTTTAATGCCCCTTCGAGCGCCAGAGGATAAAAAAGATCCCGTCCGATATAGAAAAAACCGTGGCCATGGAGGTAGCGTTTGGAGAGGCGATGGATCCGTTCGTGGAGCTTCTCCTCCACCAGTAGCGCTTTGGGGGTGCGGCGCATGGCGTCGAGCTCAATCTGCAGCGTTTCGGCTTCGAGGGTGCCCCGCTTCTGCCCCAGGTAGAGGGTCATCATCCAGAGCACCATCACCTGGGTGGCGAAGGCTTTGGTGCTGGCGACCCCTTTTTCGATCCCGGCACGCGTCAGGATCGCCGCGTCGCTTTCGCGGACGATGGAGGAGTTGTCGACGTTACAGATACTCAAGCTCCTCAGACCGGCGCGCTTGGCCATCTTGAGCGCTTCGAGGGTGTCGGCCGTCTCTCCGCTCTGGCTGATGGTGATGAAGAGAGTATCAGGCGTCAGCAGAGGTTCTTTGTAGCGGAACTCCGAGGCGATCTCCACCTGGCAGGGGATCTTGGCCATGCGTTCCAACAGATAGGCCCCCGTCAATCCCGCGTGATAGCTGGTCCCGCAAGCGCAGATCTTGATCGCATCGATCCCTTCGAAAAGCCCGGGATCGAGCTCTTCAAATTCCACACGATCTTCCAGCACCCGTCCCAGCATCGTATCGCTGATGACCGTGCTCTGCTCATAGATCTCCTTCTCCATGAAGAAGCGGTAGCCGTCTTTTTGAGCCATAGCCTTGTCCGCAGGGAGGGGCTGAGTGGAAATCGGCTTTTCTCCCCCGGGGCCGAAAAGCCTCACTTCACCCGGGCGCGCATATCCGTATTCACCGTCCTCGAGATAATACGCCTCTTTAGCATGACCGATCACCGCCGTATCGGAAGAGGCGAAGTAGATCTCTTCTGCATCAAAGGCGATCAATAGCGGCGAACCGTTCTTGGCGAAAAAGATCGTTTCCGGCGCCGCTTCGCTGATGAGAAGAATGGCGTAGGCTCCCTCCAGACGATCGATCGTGGCTTTGAAGGCGTCGAAGGGCTCCAGCCCCTCTTTGATCTTTTGCTCGAAAAGGTGGACAACAGTTTCGGTGTCGGTCTGGCTCAGGAAACGGACCCCTTTGGCCTCCAGCTCCTCTTTTAGCTCCCGATAGTTCTCGATGATGCCGTTATGCACGACATAACTGAAGGCCCCCACATGGGGATGAGCGTTGAGCTCCGTCGGCTTGCCGTGGGTGGCCCAGCGGGTATGGCCGATGGCGGCACCGGGGCCTTCACTGCGAAAACCGGCGGCTTTTTCCCGCAGGTTTTTCAATTTGCCGACAGCTTTGAAGTGTTGCAGTTTTCCGTCAGCAATGACAGCGATCCCTGCCGAATCGTACCCCCGATATTCGAGTTCCTGCAAACCGTCGAGCAGAATCTTCTTTTTTTCCTGGGGACCGATATACCCTACTATTCCACACATACCTGACTCCTCTGCGACTCACCTGTCCATTGAAATATTCTGAAGATTTTCGTTTTTCCGGGATATGACTGAAAGTTTTGCTTTCTGTTTCTTTTTAATATTATATTATATTATTCTCAGTTTTTCCCAATCAGCTTTCGCCACCCTCGCTGAAGTTTGCGCGAAACCCCGCTTCTCAGTAGGTTTGACCGTGTCAAACGTTACAGGAAAAAACATTCACCATTCAATGGTTTTCATCGGGAAAGTGCTGTCTAATACCTTCGATCCTCCCCGACCACATCATCGTTGACGAAGACGTTTGGCGGGGCCAAACCTACCGAATTTTGAAAACCTTCGTTATCCCGGGCTAGACCCGGAATGACGGGAGTTTTTCAGAGCTTTCAAGCAGTTTCCGCCAGCCTCGCTGAAGTTTGCGTGAAACCCCGTTTCTCAGATCGATGGCCAGACGGTAGAATCGATCCGAATCGTACCGCGCTTTCAATGCCTCCAGACTCTTCAGCAAAGTCTCTACCTCACACAGAACCCCGCTCTGCGGATCCAGATAACGGGGATAGAGGATATAGGCCGCCGCGACCAACTCGTCCAGGGAACGCCGACGCTTTCGGCGCTCACACCGTCGTGCATCCTCCGTCAGCCCCCACCCGGCATAAAAAGGCATCCCGTAGGTATAGACCCGCTTGCCTCTCAGCAGCGCTTCGAAACCGACGAGCGACGTCATCGTATGCACTTCATCGGCCCGCTCCAGCACACTGTCGATGCTCGCTTCCGTCACGATTGCATCACAGTATCGTTTCGCTTCCTTCTCCTCGACCGCCCCCCGACGGTTCCCCGCCAATACATCCGGGTGCGGTTTGTAAACGATGTAGGCTTCCGGCGCACTCTCCCGCGCCCGACGCAAAAGCGTCAGATTGTCCATCTCCGGCGCGCCGTAACGGATCGACGCGTCATCCTCCACCTGCCCCGGGACCATCACGACCCGCTGCCCCGGGCGATACCCCGGTAGTTCCAAAGTCACTTCGGCAAAGGAGTTGTATTTGGAGAGTTTCCGCTCCACGATGTACCGGCGTAGACGCTTCGCCCTCTCCAGCAGTTGACGATCCATCGTCGCATGATTGAGGATCTCCTCCAGGTCGCTGGGGGCGGTAGGATCGAAATAGATTCCCCTCGAATCGGCCACCAGCGAATAGGCGGGGGTCAAATCCGATCCCAAAGAGACCGAACGGATAAATCCGTCCTCCACGCGGTAAAGCGCGATCCCCTCCCCCCGGGCATACTCTTCGATCCCCCCGATCTCTCTTTTGCCCCAGAGATAGATCCGATCCCCGCTCCCGAGTCCTCCGCTCCGCGCCTCCTCCAGAGTCCGACAAAATCGGATATCCAACTCGGGGAAAAACCGCCGCATCTGGCGCCGTTTCCACCAGACAAAACCGAAAAAGAAAGCCCGGATCTTCTTCATGAGAGGTCTCCTTTCTTCCCCGACGCCTCCCGGCGAAGCCGGTCGATCGTCTCAATCGTCTCGAAAAGATCCGAGGCGCGTCCGGTATAGGGATCCCGATACCGGGCGTAGAGAAGGTAGGCGGCGGCGAAGATCTCCTCCACCGTCCGACGGGCCCTGCGCCGAGAGCAGGTAACCCGATCCTCCGTCACCCCCCACCCCGCGTAAAAAGGCATACCGAAGCAGACACATTCGCAGCCGCAAATCAGCGCTTCGAAACCCATCCCGGAAGTTTTGGTGTAGACCCGATCGAAACGCTCCAGCAAAGAGACGGGATGTACATCCTCCGTAATGATCCGGCAGCGCTTTCGGGCATGTTCGAGGTGGATGTCGGAGCGCTTTTTCCCCGAAAGCACATCGGGATGGATCTTCAGATAGACCGCGGCTCCCGGATTTTCGTCGAGGGCCGCGTCGATGATCTCATCGGTCCGATAAGCTTCCGCCATCCCATAACGCAGCGACGCATCTCCGGCCGTCTGGGCGATCACGAGGATTCTCTTTCTACGCTTCCCGCTCCCCGCTTCCGTAAGAGCGTACTTTTGCAAAAAATCCCCGTCCGCGAAGGGAGCGTGGTTGTATTTGGAAATTCGGTATTTACGAATCATCTCCATCCCCTCTCTCGCCCGCTCCATCAATGCCGCATCGTGAACGAACTCCCCCGCTTCGAGGATCCGCTCCAGTCGGCTCGGTTGTGTCGCATCGTAGTAGATCCCCAAATCATCCTCCACCCAGGAGAATGCGGGCGAACCGTCGACCCCCAGACCGAGTGAACGGACGAAACCGTCTTCGAGCAGTATCACCTCTCCGCCGAAAAGCCGCCCGCAGAGCTGGGCGAAACGCCCGCTGCGCTTGCGCCCCCAGCCCCTAAAACGGCGATCGGTGACAATCGCTTTGAGATTCTCCCGATAGAAAGAGTGCTTCTCCAACACCTTCACACCGTCCCCTTTCCCAACATCGAAGCGACCGCCAGACGGAGCGCGATCCGTGCACGCAAAGAGAGCGGCCCCTCGAAAAATCCGACCCGACGCAGACACGGATAGTGCCGGATCCACCCCTTCTCGGCACGGAGATACTCAAGATAACACTCAAGAATCCGCCGCTGATCCTCTCCAATACGACGAGAAAGAAGCGCTTCGACCGCTCCGATCCGATCCCAGTCGTGCCAGGGGAGCCAGCGATGCTTCCAGGGATGGCGATACTCCCCCGCCAACCATCGGGCTTTGCCGCTGGTGTTGTCCGTATGGATCCTATACTCCACCAGGGGCTCCTCCAAGGTAATGCGCCTCCCCTCCAGCTCCGCCACGACTCCCAGCCACCAGTCATGATATTTCAATCCGCCGGGAAAAGGGAGCGCCGCATCCCGGAGGGGACGGTTGATCATCGCCGTGTTGCCCATGACACCGCCGCGGGTCAGCATCAGCGGCAGCGAAGCTCTCTCGGGGAAATCGTATCCCCGCTTCCAAAAATAGGAGGGAGCGATCGTCCGTCCTTGCCCGTCGATCAATTTCAGGTCCGAATGGACCAGTATCGGCATCTTTTCATTTTGGGCCTCCGTGCGTTCCATCGCTTTGAGTTGACGCTCCAGCTTTCGCGGATGCCAGCGATCGTCCTGATCGCAAAACGCGATGTACCGCCCCTGCGCTCTCTCCATCAAAAAGGCGAAATTTCGGGCCACTCCCAGAGCTTCATCGTGACGAAACAGACGAATGCGCCGATCCCGTGAGGCGTACTTCTGCACAATCCCGTACGTCCGATCCGACGAGGCGTCATCTCCGATCAATAGCTCAAAATCGCTCATCGTCTGGGAGAGAACGGAGTCGATCTGCTCTTTCAGCCACGCTTCGCCGTTATGCGTCGCCATCACCACACTGACCCTCTTTCGCCTCATCGCTCCCTTTCCGAGGAAGAATATTCAGGATTGTATCCAATCCCTCCAAAAAAGTTCTTCGTCAATCGTTGTTCGTTCTTCGTCATTCCTATAGCTGAATGACGGTTTTTTTTGTAGCGCGGAACACAGAGAAGGTGGATCACATTCGCGCTGGACGACCCTTGAGGCGGTGTGATTGAAGCCATACCACGGCAGAAGGAGATATATGACGAAAAATGATGTCGTCGTCAAAAAAGTCAAATACAAAGACGGAAATTTCAGCTGGGAGAAGCTGGATCGGGCCAAACCGATGGGAAAAAGCGTCGATCCCAACTTTCTTGAAATGCTCTCAAACAAATTCGTGCTCCGTGCTCCATATTCCGTACAGACTCTATATACTACACTCCCGACGGGAACATTGAGAACGAGCAAATCCAAACCTCGTGACCTAACACTCAACACCCAAACCCCAAAAACCAGAACCAAAAACCTAATATCCAAAACAATAACTTAAAACCTTTCACCTAAAATCAAATAACGGAAAGTTAACTGTCTATTGATTGATCCAGCAGTGATGGCCCGATAACAGTGTTCTGTGCGGATCAATGAATTCATTTTTCTTTTGCCTTTTGAAGATTTATAGCATAAGAGTATTAAATTTATTTTTTATTAAGATTATAAGATTTATTATTAGGGATATCCTAAGAAGATGGAAAGGAGGAAAAAGATGAAAAATTCAGTCAGGATGAGCGTGATCGCGGCCATGCTCCTGCTCAATAACGGAGCCTACGGATATGACGAAGGAGGATCGAGCCCTTATACCGTGAAATTCGGTTATGAGGCTGGTACCAACAATACCAATGATGGGGAAGAGAATACATTTATGGGGTATGAGAGCGGCTACTCCAACACCGATGGTGATTACAACGTCTTCACCGGATCAGGTAGCGGCTACAACAACACGACGGGAGATGGCAATGTTTTCATCGGAAGGGATAGCGGTTTCAGCAACACCATAGGGGGGAACAATGTTTTCACCGGAATAAATAGCGGCTTCAGAAATACCGCAGGATACGGCAATGTCTTTACCGGATCTAATAGCGGTTACAATAACACCACAGGTTCCAACAATGTCTTCACCGGATACTATAGCGGCAATGACACAATAAGCGGTAAAAACAATGTTTTCATAGGAAGCTTTAGCGGATACAGCAATCTAACCGGTGATGAGAATGTCTATATTGGCAGATCAAGCGGCTATAACAACAACGGCTTCCACAATATTTTCATCGGTTCATATAGCGGGGCTACCGCCGAGGTCAACGGCAGCGTCTTCATCGGCTACGAAGCCGGGGCCTCTGCCGACCGCAATAACACCCTCTACATTTCCAACAGCAATACGAACGATCCGCTGATCTACGGAGAGTTCGACACGAAACTGGTCAAGATCAACGGCGATCTCAACACCACCGGCCCCGTCACGGCCTCTTTCAGCGGCTCTACCGACAAGCAGGCTCTGAAGATGATGGATATCCGCGTCAACAACACCAACGATGACAAAAAGTCCGACGTAGGATTCAGTATGACCAACGTCCGGGAGGATTTCGCCTGGTCTTTCCGCACCTGGGAACCCACCAAAGGATTCGCCATCGCCAAATACGGCAACGGAGCGACCAAAGAGTTTCGCCTGGAAGATACCGATCCCACCGATGCAACCACCGTCGTCCTCCGTCTAGCCAACGGCGCCTACTGCGACGGCGTCTGGCACGACGCCTCCAGCAGAAGCTACAAAAAAGATATCAAACCTTTGGATAGCGAAGCGGCGCAAAATGCCTTTGCGAAACTCCGGCCGGTTACCTATGTCTACAAGAGCCATCCCCAAGATACCCATGTAGGTTTCATCGCCGAAGATGTACCGCAGCTCGTAGCGGATCCCGGACGCAAAAGCATCAGCACCGTCGACATCGTCGCGGTCTTGACCAAAGTCGTCCAACTCCAGCAATCGCACCTCCAAAAAACTACCAAGGAGCTGAAAGAAAAAGAGCAGGAAATCGCTCGCCTCAAAGTGCGCATAAAAAAGGTAGAGACTCTGCTGAGCAACCTGGCGCTGAAAGTCGATCCGAGCAATTCCTCAATGCAAGCTTCCAGGAAATGATCGCCTCGTCGAGGCGATTGTACGCCTACAACGACGTTTCTCCCTCATCTTTCAAATGACGATATCCGATCCGAATTGAACATCAAATCTCTTTCCTGAAAGGGACCTTATTTTTTTTTTAAGTCTAAAAGATTTATTATAGAAATATCCTAAAAATTTAAGGAGGGGGAAAAAGATGAAAAAGTCAGTCATGATGAGTTTGATCGCAGCGGTGCTCCTACTCGGAAACAGCGCTTATGGATACGATGAAGGGGGATCAAGTCCTTATACGGTCAAATTCGGTTCGTCGGCGGGAGCGAGTAACCACAGCGACGGCTACAACAATGTCTTTATCGGAAATACGAGCGGTTACAAAAACACTACAGGTGATTACAACACATTCGTAGGTAATGCAAGCGGTTATTACAATACAGAGGGGTATTGTAATACTTTTATCGGTCGGAGTAGCGGTCTTTCCAATACTAACGGTGTTAACAATACCTTTTTAGGTTATGACAGCGGCCGCGCCAATACCTCAGCCGGCCAAAACACTTTCCTCGGGTATGCAAGCGGTTACAAAAATACCACCGGTGGTTTCAACACTTTTGTCGGCGGCATGAGCGGCTATGAGAATACAGAGGGCTTTCGGAATATATTTATGGGGTATGTTAGCGGCTACAATGCCGATGTCAACAACAGCGTCTTTATAGGGTACGGAGCCGGACATACCTCCGATATGAACGGCACGTTTATCGGATACAAAGCCGGATACAATAATGAGGGAGGTTCGGTGGGCGGCGGTGCATTCACAAAATATACCGGCGCATACAATACTTTCATCGGACAGGAAAGCGGAGTTTCGAATGAAGATGGAAGTGGAAACACCTTTTTGGGCTATTATGCCGGACATGAAACGGTCGGAGAAGCGATACAAGGTATTTATGGCATATATTTTCTGCACGGATCATACAATACCTACGTAGGTAGTTTCAGCGGACAAAACAGCAAACAGGGATACGACAACACTTTCATCGGATACAGAAGCGGTACCAATGCCGATGTCAACGGAAGCGTATTTCTAGGCTACTACGCCGGCTACAACGCCACCCGAAACAACACTCTGTATATCTCCAACAGCAATACGAACGATCCGCTGATCTACGGAGAGTTCGACACGAAACTGGTCAAGATCAACGGCGATCTCAACACCACCGGCCCTGTCACCGCCTCTTTCAGCGGCTCTACCGACAAGCAGGCGCTGAAGATGATGGATATCCGTGTCAACAATACCAACGATGACAAAAAATCGGATGTGGGCTTCCAGATGACCAACGTCCGGGAGAATTTCGCCTGGACCTTCAGAACCTGGGAGCCCGACAAAGGTTTCGCCATCGCCAAGGTGGGCAACGGAGCAACCAAAGAGTTTCGACTCTACGACAGTACGGAGGATGATGCGACCAGCGTCGTGCTGGAGCTGGCCAACGGCGCCTATTGCGACGGAGTTTGGCACGATACCTCCAGTCGGAGTATGAAGCGGGATATCAAAGATTTGGATGCCAAAGCGGCGATGGAGGCCTTCAAAAAGCTGCGCCCCGTCACCTACGCCTACAAAAGCAATCCCACCGATCCCAAAGTGGGCTTCATCGCCGAGGAGGTCCCCGATCTCGTAGCCGACCCCGGACGAAAGAGTCTGAGCCCGATGGACATGGTGGCGCTACTGACGAAAGTGGTGCAGGTGCAGGAGAAGCGGCTGGAGGCCAAGGATAGAGAGATGGCCGAGATGAAAAGAACCTACGATACCAAACTGGCCGAGCAAGCAAAAAAAATTGCCAAACTCCAAAAGATGAAAGCAAGGTTGAGCCATCTGGAGACGATTTTGACCAATCTGGCCATACTCAAAAAGGATGAAGAGTCCAAAGCTCTTTCTCTGAAAACTCTTCCCTAAAAAAGAGGAGAAGAGCCGAAAGTGTGAAAGCACCGTTACCAGTGCCACACGAAGAAGCCAGAGGACGGATAACTTTTCGTTATTCGTCGTTCATCATTCGTTTTTTGATTTTAGGTGAAAGGTGTTGGGTCAGAGGTTTGGATTTGCTCGTTCTCAACGCCCCCGTGTCGGGAGCGTACTCGAATCACGGAACGAGAACACGAAGTTATTGAAAAACGCTCACTTCAGATATTTCTTCAGATACCAATCCACCGTCTTGACGATTCCGGTATCGAAAGTCTCTTCCGCTCTCCATCCCAGTTCGTTTTCGATCTTGCTCGCGTCGATGGCGTAGCGACGATCGTGACCGGCGCGATCCTCGACAAAAGTAACGAGATCCTTGTAACTTTCCAGTTTTGAATTTTGAGTGTTGAGTTTTGGATTGCTTTGCGGAGGGATTTTTTCGTCTAGGATTTGGCAGATGCGGTCGACGATCTGGAGGTTGGTGCGTTCGTTGCGACCGCCAATGTTGTAGGTTTCGCCGCTTTTGCCGGTATGGTAGGCCAGATCGATCCCCTTGCAGTGATCCAAGACATAGAGCCAGTCGCGAATGTTTTTCCCGTCACCGTAAATCGGGATGGGGTTCCCGGCCAGCGCATTGCGGATGATGGTCGGGATCAGCTTTTCGTCATGCTGTTTCGGGCCGTAGTTGTTGGAACAGTTGGTGATGACCGTATTCATCCCGTAGGTGTGATGATAGCTGCGCACGATCATATCGCTGGAGGCTTTGGAAGCGCTGTAGGGGGAGTTGGGTGCGTAGGGAGTCTCTTCGGTGAAGAGCTCCTCGGGATCGTCGCTCAAGGTTCCATAAACTTCATCAGTACTGATGTGGTGGAACCTTGGTAATGTTGAGTTTTGAGTTTTGAGTTTTGAATTATTTTTTTCATCCTCATTCATAACTCCTAATTCATCACTCATAACTCCGTTCAAATATCGGTCCCGATATTTGAACGGGGCTTCCATCCAGTAATTTTTGGCTACATCAAGAAGCGTATAGGTTCCGTTGACGTTGGTTTCGACGAAGACGCCGGGGTTTTTGATGGAGTTGTCCACGTGACTTTCGGCGGCGAAATGGATGACTCCCTGGATGTCGTATTCGTTGAAAAGAAACTCGACAAGTTCTCTATTACCGATATCCCCCTTTACAAAATGATATCTATCATTTTGTAGTGTTGAGTTTTGAATTTTGAATTTTGAATTGTCCAGGATGTCATCGACCTCCTTGAGGTTGTCGAGGTTTCCGGCATAGGTGAGAAGGTCGAGATTGACGATGCGATATTGCGGGTATTTTTCCAGAAAATAGGGAACGAAGTTGCTGCCGATAAATCCTGCACCTCCGGTAATGAGGATAGTTTTGAGTGTTGAATTTTGAGTGTTGAATTGGTCTTGGTTCATTGCTTTCCTTTTTCCATATTGTTTTGTGATGTTTTGACAATTCGGGTTCCGAGTTCCGCGTTCTGCGTTCCGAAAAAGCCGCTCTGCGGCTCACGAATAACGAACAACGAAAAACGAACGACTAAAAAAAACCATCATTCTAAATTTTCGTAATGCACTCACGAAGAGAGTCTTTCCAATACGGAATGGAGATGCCGAAAGTCTTTTTAATTTTCCCTTTGTTGAGTACCGAATAGTGGGGACGGGTCGCGGGGGTGGGATACTCCTTCGTTTCGATCGGCTTTACATGACACTCAATGCCGGCTATCTCGAAGATAGTTTTGGCAAAGTCGTACCAACTGGCCACCCCTTCGTTGCTGTAATGATAAACCCCTACAGAATTTTGAGTTTTGAGTGTTGAATTTTGAATGCTTTTTTCATTCATCACTCTTAACTCATCACTCATAACTATCCGAAGGATCGCTTCGGCAAGATCTTTGGCGTAGGTGGGAGTGCCAACCTGATCGAAGATCACGCCGAGTTCATCACGCTCTTTGCCCAGGCGCAGCATCGTTTTGACGAAATTGGCGCCGTAGGAGGAGTAGACCCATGAGGTGCGGATGATGATCGATCGGGCGGGCTCGATCGCCTGCATCGCCCGCTCACCCAGCAGTTTCGTCGCACCGTAGACCCCTTGGGGGGCCACGTCATCCTCTTCGACATAGGGGCGATAGTTTTTGCCGTCGAAGACATAGTCGGTGGAGACATGGACCATCGCCATCCCCCGCTCTTTGGCCAGACGCGCCAGGATCTCCACCGCCAGGTGGTTGATCGCATCGGCGGCCTCCGGCTCCGATTCCGCCTTGTCCACCGCAGTATAGGCGGCGCAGTTGATGATCGTATCGATCCCGTTGGCCTCGACGAAACTACGTACCGCCGCCTCGTCGGTAATATCCAACTCCTCTTTGTCTGTAAAGAAAAATTCGGCCCCCGGAACCCGGAACCCGGAACCCGCCACCTCTCTTATTTCACTTCCCAATTGCCCGTTGGCACCGGTGACGAGGATCTTCTTAGGCATAGTAGTCGACTCCGTATTCGAAGAGGTCGGCTTCGGCGAGTTTGGGCTGTTTGCGATCCTTTTCGGAGAGTTTCAGCGCTTCGGGAGGAAAGGGCCACTCGATTCCGATCTGCGGATCGTCAAAGGCGATTCCCCGGTCATTCTGAGGAGAGTAGTAGTTGTCGACCTTATAAGCGAAGATCGTCTCATCCTCCAGCACCACGAAAGCATGGGCGAATCCCCGGGGTACGAAGAGTTGTCGTTTGTTCTCTCCGCTCAGCTCCACCGCCACGTATTTTCCGAAGGTGGGACTCCCTTTGCGGATATCCACCGCCACATCCAGGACCCTCCCTTTGATGACCCGTACCAGCTTACTCTGAGCCGCCGGCGGGAGCTGATAGTGTAGCCCCCTCAACACTCCTTTACCGGATTTGGACTCGTTGTCCTGGCAGAAAGGGACTTCAAATCCCAAAAACTCTTCGAAGAGATCTTTGCGGAACGTCTCGACGAAATACCCCCGCTCATCTCCATGCACCACCGGGTCGACGATCACGACGTCGGAAATCTCTGTCCGTTGAAACTTCATTGCATCTCCTCCTTTTCCTGATCCCAAATATGCTGCATGATTCGTCCCTCTTTCGCCCGCTTGAGCAGATATTGCCCGTACTGATTCTTTTTGAGAGGCTGTGCCAGTTCGATGAGCTGATCGCGATCGATGTAGCCCATCTCGTAGGCGATCTCTTCGATACAGGCGACTTTGAGCCCCTGACGGTTTTCGATCGTTTGGATGAAGTTTGACGCCTCCAGGAAGCTCTCATGTGTCCCGGTATCGAGCCAGGCATATCCGCGCCCCATCAGTTTGACTTTCAGACGTCCCTCTTCCAGATACATTTGGTTCAAAGAGGTGATCTCCAACTCTCCCCTCTCGGAGGGTTTGACCTTTTTGGCTTTTTCCGTCACATCCCCGGGATAAAAGTAAAGTCCGACCACCGCATAGTTGCTTTTGGGATTTTCCGGTTTCTCCTCCAGTGAGACCACCATTCCCTCTTTGTCGAACTCGACCACACCGTAGCGCT
>JALWNT010000020.1 GCA_027080995.1 Campylobacteraceae bacterium
GCCGGGATCTGCGCATCACCCCCTACGGTCGCTACCGCAGCATCCTCGAAGCGGTGCTTCCTTCCGATCCTCCGTTGAGACTCTTTGTCAACCACTGGCGCTCCAAGTCCGGGCCCGAGAGCGAGAGAGTTCGTTACGCCCTGGCGTTGAAGCGGCGGCTGGAGCGGCTCCCTGCGGGCAGTGAATACATTTTGCTGGGAGATTTCAATAGCGATTATCGGGAAGATTTGCGCCTCGATCGCAAGCACAACGACACCCACGGGATCACGGGCATCGATCAGATCCTGGGGACGGTGCAGGGAGGGCGACTGCTGCGGCGAAACGATCTGCAAAGCGGAAAGTACCACGGCCTCGTGCATTACACACTCTGGCTGGAGCTGCCGCCTTCGCAGCGCTGGAGCCACAACTTCTACGGCGACAAGGAGGCGATCGATGCGATCTTGATCCCTCCGACGCTGATGGACGGCCGGGGTTGGGAGTATCTCCCCGGAAGCTTCGGCGTCTTTCGCCCCACCTGGCTTTTCGGCCCTCACGGAGAGGTGAAGCGCTGGGAGTATCGCCACGGACGGCATACGGGACGGGGCTTTTCCGATCACCTCCCGATCTACGCCCGTTTCGAAAATCTCGGAAGCGGCCGCAAGAAGAGCGGAATGTTGGCAAAGGTGCAGAGTTGGCTGGGGATCGGCACCTCTAAGAAGCGCGCTTCGGGATCGACGATCGCAAAAAGCTCTCCATCGAAGAAGATCGATAGGCACGAGGAGACGACGATTCGCGCGCTGCAGTCGATGGAGAAACTCTCAAGCACCCCGCTCCTCAAAGATGCGGCCGTCGTCTTCAAACGCGGGCGCAGCGCCGTGCTGCAGCAAAGCCCCGAAGGGCCGGCGATCCTGGTCTACAAAGCGGCCGGAGCCTTGAAGGAAGGGTATCGCTACGATCTGAGACTCTATGGCTTCAAACGCCGCAACGGAATGCCGCAGATCACGGATCTTGCGGTCATCGCCGACAAAGGCAGCGTCGATCTTCGGGCTTATTTGCACCCCTTTCGTCCCTCGATGATGCGCACAGAGGAGGGGATCTCCCGCATCGTCGGCGGGATCGAGGGGGTTTACCGCGGGCACAGACTCCACACAGCGGGATCGGCTTGGCCGATCTATTTCAAAAAGAGACGCTGGATCCCGCCGGAGGGCAGTCGGATAATGATAAAAAGAGCCCAGATAGGCTATTATAAGAACCATAAGGAGTTGGTGGTCTGGGACCGCCGGGACTTCGAAATCCGTAAGAAAAAGTGAGAGAAAATGGAATACTATACCTGGATATTGGCTTTTCACGTTATGAGCTTCGTCAGCTGGATGGCGATGCTCTTCTACCAACCTCGTCTCTACGTCTACCACAGTGAGCACGCCGACAATCCCGGCTTCGTCGAAGTGGTGAAGATCCAGGAGTACAAACTCTACAAATACATCGGGGTACCGGCGATGTGGGCGACGGTGCTCTCCGGAGCCACGATGCTCTGGC
>JALWNT010000021.1 GCA_027080995.1 Campylobacteraceae bacterium
AAGCGCAGCCACGGCTTCGGACTGGGGCTCTATATCGTCGCCAACATTCTGGAGAAGCTCGGTTACGGCTTCCGTTACCGATACGACAAAGAGAAGGGGGAGAATGTCTTTGAGGTGGTGATGGATTAGGAAGGCTCTGCTTTCAGCGCTTCGGCGATGAGCTCCACCGGATTTTTGAAGACCACATCCACGTCGGCCTGATGCAGCGAATTGGAGATCTGCATCCGGCAGGCGCTGCACTCGGCACTGACGATTTGGGCGCCGCTCTCGTCGATCATGGCGGCTTTGGGTTTGCCGGCGGCTTCGGCCAGGTGGTATTTTTCCGTCTGCATGGTCACGCCGCCGAAGCCGCAGCAGCGGTTGGGGTCGCTCATCTCTTTGATCTCGTAGTTCTGGCTCAGGAGTGAGCGGGGCTGCTGCCAGATCCCCTGGACCTTTCGGGCGTGGCAGGCGTCGTGGTAGGTCACACTCTGGGGCATGGTGATCCCTTTGGCGGCCAGACGCTCGGCCAGATCGGTCTGCTCTGCGAGCCATTCGGTGGCCATGAAGATCTTTTCATTGAGTTTGCGAGCCCTCTCGGCCCACTCATCCATCCCCCGGTTGCGGAAGAAGACCTCCCAGTCGTGCTTGATCATGGCCGAGCAGGTGGCTTCGGGGATGATGATCGCCTCCACCTCGTCGATGAAGCTCTCGAAATATTCGATGTTCTGTTTGCTGAGGGTTTCGACGGTATAGAAGTCTCCGGTGAAATAGGCGGGAGCGGAGCAGCATTTCTGCTCCTTGGGGATAAAGGCGTCGATCCCCAGCTCCTCCAGGATCTCCATGAGGCTGTCGCCGATGCCGGTGTAGTTGTAGTTGGCCAGGCAGCCGATGAAGATCGCTACGCGGCGTCTGCCGCCGTGGGGTACATTTTCGGGGTATTTGTTGAGGAAGCTGGTCTTTCCCAGGCTGGGGAGCAGGCGGCCGCTTTTGATGATGGGGAGTTTGAAACGGGGGGTCATCCCTCCCTTTTCGGGAAGATCCTGGAAACCGCAGGTGCGGAAGGTGTAGCCCAGCTTCATCATCCAGTCCATCAGCCAGCGGTGGCGCAGCAGCAGGAAAAAGGCCCGCTTGAACCAGGCGATACCGAACTTGTCGGCGATGTCCCGGCGGACCTCTTCGATCACCATGTCGGTCGGCAGCGAGTTGGGACAAACGTCGGTGCAGTGGGTGCAGAGAAAACAGCTCTCGAAGATATCCTTGGCGTTCTTGTCCAGCTCCAGCTCTCCGCGTTCATAGGCACCCAGCAGATCGATGAATCCCCGAGGTGAAGTGGTCTCGTCGGGGTTGATCAGGTGGATGGTGCAGCCGGGGATGCATTTGCCGCATTTGATGCACTCGTCACTGACGGAGGTGAAGTGAAATTTTCCGGAATTCTCCATTCTCAATTTTCCATTCTCAATTGGTTAAACTGTCTTGCTGAAGCTCTTTTTGTTGCCTTCGTACTTGTTCATGTAGGCATCAAAGGGCATGGCGATGTTGCGGATTAGCAGGGTGCCGGTGGGAGCGACCTGGATTTTTTGGTCCGAGATGCTCAGGAGCCCGGCCTCTTCGAACTCCTTCAGTTTTTCCAGGGGCTCGGCGAAATAGTCGGCGAAGTCGATGTCGAATTCCGCTTCGACGCGGGGGATATCGACGCTGAAGTTGGCCATCAGCTCCATGATGACGCTTTTGCGGATCACGTCGTCGTCGCTGAGTTCCACGCCCCGCTCGAAAGGAAGCCGTCCGGCGTCGATGGCGGCTTCGTACTCTTTCATGTTTTTGGTATTCTGGGCGTAGTAGCGCTCCCCCTCACCGATGCTGGTCAGACCGATGCCGATGAGGTTGGCGCCCCCTTTGGTGGTGTAGCCCTGGAAGTTCCGGTGGAGCTCCCCTTTGGCGATGGCACCGAAGAGTTCATCCTCGGGCTTGGCGAAGTGGTCCATGCCGATCATCTCGTACCCCTTGTCGGTGAGGTAGTCGATGGTATGCTGGAGGATCGCCAGTTTCACCTCGGGAGAGGGGAGGGTGGTCTCGTCGAATTTCCGCATGGTCTTTTTGAGCCAGGGGACGTGGGCGTAGTTGAAGACCGCCAGTCGGTCGGGATCGAGACTCCTGGCCAGCTCCAGTGTCTTTTTGAAGCTCTCCAATGTTTGGTAGGGCAGGCCGTAGATCAGATCGGTATTGATACTGCCGATGCCGTATTTACGGGCCAGCTCCACGGCGGCTTTGGTCGTCTCGTAGGGTTGGTGGCGATGGATCTCCTCCTGGACCTTCGGATCGAAATCCTGCACCCCGAAGCTGATCCGGTTGAAACCGTGGGATTTGAAAACCTTCATCTGCTCTTCGTTGAAGAACCTTGGATCGATCTCCACACTCACCTCGGCCTCTTCGCTCCAGTTGGGGAAAGCCTTTTTGAGATAGTTCATGATCTCGTCGAGTTCGAAGGCTTTGTAGTAGGTGGGGGTCCCGCCGCCGAAGTGGAACTGGATCACCTCCCGGTCGGTATCGAGATGCCGGGCCAGCAGATCGATCTCCCGCTTCAGGTAGTCGACATATTCGCTGAGTTTCTCCTCTTTGGAGGTGAAGACGACGTTACAGCCGCAGAAGTAGCAGGCGCTCCGGCAGAAGGGCAGGTGGACATAGAGTGACAGAGGCCCTTCGCCTTGTTCCAGGAAGCCAAGATAGCGGTCGTAACTGAAAGCGTCGCTGAACTCCAGGGCCGTCGGGTAGCTGGTATAGCGGGGACCGGGCCGGGAGTAGCGGCTGAATTTTTCCAGATCGATGGTTTGATTCAAAAGGGGTCCTTTTGATGATGTTGGATTTTGTCCTCGTTCCTGCGGGGTTGTCGCTTCGCTCGGACGGATGTTGGATTTTGGATGCCGGGGCGTTGCTCGGCAACGCGTATTTTTGGAGGCGGGACTTCAGTCCCGCAATGCAGGGTTGAAGTCCTGCCTCTACTACCCAATAACAGCATTCCTGCCACGTATGATTTACGATTCGGTTCGGAGCACGTAGCACTTAGCACGTAGCACTCTCTCCATTGTCGTCCCGGTGCTCATCGAGCCAGACCATGATGCCCTTCTGGGCGTGGAGGCGGTTTTCGGCTTCGGTGAAGATTGCTTCGGCGTGCTCTTCGAAAACCTCTTCGCTCACTTCGTAGCCCCGGTAGGCAGGGAGGCAGTGGAGGAAAATGGCATCGGGTTTGGCGTGGCTCATGAGCTTTTTGTCCACCATGAAGCCGGCGAAATCCCGGATGCGCTTCTCTTTCTCCTCCTCCTGGCCCATGCTGACCCAGGTATCGGTGGTGACCACGTCGGCATTCTGTACCGCGCCGACAGGATCGTAGCCGAAGATCAGCTTGCCGCCGTATTTTTCGGCGAGGCGTTCCGCTTCCAGGACCACGGCGGGATCGCATTCGTACCCTTTGGGAGTGGCGAGCCGGAGTTCGAAGCCCATGATCGCCGCCAGGTAGAGCCAGGAGTGGGCCATGTTGTTGCCGTCGCCGACGTAGGCGACCACCGGATCGCTCTTGCCGAACTCCAGCATCGTTAGGTAGTCGGTCATGAGCTGGACCGGATGGTAGCTGTCGGTCAGGCCGTTGATGACGGGGACCCGGGAGTAACGGGCGAACTCCTCGAGTTTGCTCTGCTCGAAGGTGCGGATCATCACCATGTCCACCATGCGGCTGATGACCCGGGCGGTATCTTTCATCGGTTCCCCCCGGCCCAGCTGGATGTCCCGGCTGGAGAGAAAAAGCCCCGTGCCTCCCAGCTGGTAGATCCCGGTCTCGAAACTCACCCTAGTACGGGTGGAGCTCTTTTCGAAGATCATCGCCAGGGTCTGGTTTTTGAGGTAGGGGACGTATTCACCGGCCTTTGTCTGAGCTTTGATCTTGATCGCCAGATCGATCATCTCCCGCAGTTCGTCGCGGGTGAAATCCCTGAGGGTCAGAAAGTGCCGCATACTCTTCTCCTTGGCGCACTCCCCCTCTCGGGTGAAAACGCCTGAATTTGAAAGCGTACATTTTATCATAGAAAGGATTTTGAAAAGGGATCTTCTGCCGGATCGCAGATTCCGGGGTGGATGAGTGCGGTGATTTTTCGTTACAATTTCGTGTTTTGTATTTTGTGCTTTATGTTTCTATGGTGTACAAAAAAATTAAATAGTGCCGTAGGTTTGGCCGTGCCAAACGCCTCCGTCAAGGATGATTCGGCGAGGGAGGATCGTTCTTCTCCGCAGAGTATTTTCCAAAAATTTCATTCAAGCGTAAAAATACATTCCTTGTAACGTTTGGCATGGCCAAACCTACGCGTTTGGGGATGTTGGGGAAGTTTTGAATTTTGAGTTATGAGTTGTGAATGTAGGGGAGAGGGTGAATGTTGGAAGTTGGATGTTTGATTCGTGGTCCGGGTTCCGGGTTCGGTGTTGCGAAAAGCCGCTGTGCGGCGTTGCGAAAAACGAAAAACGAAAAACGAAATCACACTTTCCGTTTGATCCGCACTTTTTTGGGATCGAAGAGAGCGATGGCCTCTTTGATCATCGGCTCTTCGAGGAGTTTGGAGGGGTCGATCTCCCGGGAGGCTTCGCTCGTGCCCGTATCGGGGTTCATGCAGCTCGAGGGTAGCTCGATCGCTTCGATGCTGCCGGAGGTTTGGGCGTTTTCGGGAAGGTCGCACTCTTCGTTTTCGGGTTGTGTGGGGAGACTTTCATCCCTCTCCCGCGCCCTCGGAGGGGGCGTGCGGATCACTTTTTTTTTATCGCTCTCTTCGCTCTTCTCTTCGGAAGGGGGGAGGTTGACGATGCGGGTCTCGAGGCCGAAAATCTCTTGGACGAAGGTGCGGATCAGCGCCCAGTGGCGGATCAGGAGTTTTTTGTCCTCCCCTTCGGCGGCGGATTCCCAGCTGAGGGCTCGGCCGTCGAAGGCGTGATAGCGGATGTTGCGCTCGAAGCAGGCTCCCAGGTCATAATCCCGATCGTAGAGTTTCTCGACGAGCGTGCGGAAGCGCAGGAGACCGGAGTCGTCGGCGAGGGGTTTGTCGCCTTTTTCCCCGGAGGCGGGCTCTTTTGGGGCGGGTCTCTGCTCCGGCGCGGCGGCGGAACTTTCCGCGGAGGGGAGGGGAGCCTCGGCAGCCCGATCCGTCGCCGAAGTCTCTTCGGCGGAGGCGGGCCTTGCGTGAGCCGGAGCGGCTTGTTGTCTCGGAGGCTCCTGCGCGACGGGGGGTACGGCTGTCGATGAGGCGGGCGTGACTCCCGCCAGCTCTTTTTGGAGGGTGCGGATCATTTCGTCGATCTCTTTGATGGAGAGGGCTTCCATCATTTTGAAAAGGGTCAGCGAGAGGACGAACTCCCCGTCGCTACCGAGAAAGAGCAACTCTTTGGCTTCGGCGAGGATCCGGAAAAAGCGGTCGAGGATCAGCGGAGGGAATCGGGGATCTTTGGCGAAGAGGAGCTCTTTGAGGTGCATCGTCAATTCGTCGACAATCATCTCCGTCTCGTACTCGGCGCTCTCATGGACGAAAGTGAGGATCGCCGCTTCGTTCTTGCGGAGGATCGTATCGAGCAGGGCGTCGAGTCGGGCGGGTTCGATGATCCCCAGCATCGTCGTGACCGTGGGCAGATCCACAGCTCCTTTGGCATAGACGATGGCTTGATCGAGGAGAGTCAGCGAATCCCGCAGACTTCCCGCCCCGCTGCGAGCGAGGATCTCGAGCGCTTCGGGCTCGTAGTCGATCCCTTCGAGGTTGAGGATGTGCTCCAGATGGCTTTTGACCAGGCGGGGAGAGATCTTTTTGAAACGGAAATGCTGGGTCCGGGAGAGGATCGTCGCCGGGAGTTTGAGCGGATCGGTCGTCGCAAGGATGAATTTGACGAAATCGGGCGGCTCTTCCAGAGTCTTGAGCAGCGCGTTGAAGGCCTGAGGGGTGAGCATGTGGACTTCGTCGATGATGAAAATTTTGAAGCGGCCGCTGCCGGGTTTGTATTTGGTATGCTCGATCAACTCTTTGATGTCGTCGATCCCCCGGTTGGAGGCGGCGTCCATCTCGATGATGTCCATGTGACGATATTCGTTGGCCATGACGCAGTGGGGGCACTCTTCGCAGGGGCGGGAGGTGGGGCCCTTTTCGCAGAGCAGGGCTTTGGCGAAGATCCGGGCGGTGGAAGTCTTGCCGCTGCCGCGAAGCCCCGAAAAGAGGTAGGCGTGGGAGAGCCGGTCGCCGTCGAGAGCCTGGGAGAGGGTCTGAGAGACGGCTTCTTGGCCCACCAGATCGGCGAAAGAACGGGGACGGTATTTGCGAGCGAGCGCGAGCGCCACGGCATCTCCTTTGCGGGAATCTTTCGGATGAGGGGGTCTATTGTAGTGGAAATTTTCTTTCGGTGTTCTAAAAAATTTCTCTCTGCCTAATAGACTTTAAACGGCTCTTGGGATACAATTGACGGCATCAAAACAGAGGAGACGAACGATGAGGCAATGCATCGAAGCCCACATACGGATGGAAGAGCGCTACGAAGGCTTGAGCTTGACCTACGGAGACAATCCCGAACTGAAAAAGCAGGTGATGGAAGCGATCGAAGCGGCAAAAAAAGAGACGGGTTTGGAGCCGGAAGTCTTCGGAAATCCCTCACCGGACAATCCCGAAAGAGAAGGAGTCTATCTCGAGTTCCATGAAGACGCGCAGCGCGACGCCGGCGACTTTTTCGAGCGGGTGCTGCACAAATTGAATGTCGTCTGCGAAAAGGATCTCTGATGCGCAGAGTCCTGCTCGCTTTTTCGCTTCTTGTCGGCGTACTCTGGGCCGGAGCGAAGGCCCCGATCGTCACGCTCAAGACCAACCAAGGCGATATCGTGCTTAAGCTTTTCCCCAAAGCGGCGCCGTTGGCGGTGGAGAATTTCCTCAAACTGGCGAAAAAAGGCTACTACGACGGTGTCACTTTCCATCGGGTGATCAAAGGCTTCATGATCCAAGGCGGTGACCCCACGGGAACCGGCCGCGGCGGAGAGTCGATCTGGGGCAAAGAGTTCAAAAACGAGTACGCTCCCAACCTGGTTTTTGATCGTCCCTACCTCCTGGCGATGGCCAACCGCGGCCCCAACACCAACGGCAGCCAATTTTTCATCACCGTGGCTCCGGCGCCCTGGCTCAACGGCGGCTACACCATCTTCGGAGAGGTGATCCGCGGACAAAAAGTCGTCGACAAAATCGACAACGTCCCCACCGGCCCCGGTGACAAACCCCTGAAAAAGCAGGTGATCCTCAAAGCGACCGTCCAGGAATGATGGATCTGGAGGCCCTGCGTAAGGAACGCCGTCGCTGGCTGAACTGGAAAAACATCGCCCCCCTGCAAGAGGCGATCGACGCGTTGGCCGAGCCGAAGGTGTCGCGTGTGGAGCTGGGCGATGCGGTGACGGCTCATCTGGATCCCGACTACGAGCGGCGCCACGGTGCACAGATCGAAGCGATCGCCCGGAGGCTGATGCCCTGGCGCAAGGGGCCCTTCCGACTGGGATCGCTCTTTATCGACAGCGAGTGGCGCAGTCAGCTCAAATACAACCTGCTCGAACCCCATTTCGACCTCCAGGGCAAAAGAGTCGGAGACATCGGCTGCAACAACGGCTACTATCTCTTTCGGATGCAAAGCCAAAAGCCGGCGAAGTTGATCGGTTTCGATCCCTCTGCGCTCTACTACAGCCAATTCCGTTTTCTCGATCGCTTTTTCCGCAGCGGGATCGAATACGAACTTCTCGGCGTCGAGCATGTCGAGCATTACGAAGAGCCTTTCGACACCCTCTTTTGCCTCGGGGTGCTCTATCACCGCAGCGATCCGGTCGCAACGCTCAAATCTCTGCGCAAAGGCCTCAAGCCCGGGGGAGAGCTTTTTCTCGATACCTTTATGATCGAAGGGGAGGGGGAGTATTGCCTCACCCCGAGAGGTCGTTACAGCAAGATTCCCAACATTTACTTCATCCCGACGGTTCGGGCCTTGGAAAATTGGTGTCTGCGGGCCGGGTTTTCCCGGATGGAGGTCCTGGCGAAGCGCAAGACGGATGCGACGGAACAGCGCAAAACCGACTGGATCGCCACCCAAAGCCTGGAGGATTTCCTCGACCCGCACGACTCTTCGCGCACCGTCGAAGGGTATCCCGCTCCTTTGCGCCTCTATGTGCGGCTGGAGCGCTGAGAATCAAAAGTCATAGAAAATATCCAAAATTCCCTGAAAGGTCCTTTTATTTTTAAATAAGCATGCTTTGGATATAAATACGCTATGAAAAGCCGGGGTCCATCCATGAAAATCGGTAAAATGGGCAGTGGCAGGATAAATTCGGGATAAACGGGACCAAATGAGGATATTGACAGTAGGATTCGACGAAGAGTTCGCCGAAGAGGTCGAAGAGGAGATTGGAAAATATTTCATCTGCATTGTCGACAGTGCGAAAGATCTCTACGACGCCAGCAATTTTACCTATTTCAGGTATTACGAACTGATCATCATCGTCGACGAGGGGGTTCAATTTTCCCTCGAACGCTATGTCAATGAGATCAAAAAGAAGAAAAAAGAGACAAAGATCATTCTCTTGACCGAAGAGGCGGAAAAACAACGGGATTTTTTCGCTCTGGGGGTTGATGATGTGGTGTTCAACCATATCTACGAACCGGATCTGATCGCGGCGCGGGTCTTGGCCAATATGCGCAACCTCTACGGCACCAAGATCGACATCGGCAAACTCTGCATCGACATCGCCAACAAAAAGATCGAATACGACGACAAAATCGTCTCGCTCAACGGCAAAACTTTCGATATCCTCGCCTATCTGGCACTGCGCAAGCAGCGGGTCTTCAGCAAAGACGAGATCATCAACGCCCTCTGGGAAGAGCCCGAATATGTCAGCGACAACACCGTCGAAGTGGCGATCAACCAGATCCGCAAAAGGCTCAAAAGCATCCTCGGTTTTCAGGTGATCCATACGGTCCGCCGTCGGGGGTATAAATTTTCCTATTGAGTGTTCCGAAAAAGTTTTGGGATTGGATCTTCAGAGGGATTGGAGGGATCAGGAATGCAGCTTCAGACGCATCTTGCGATCGATGAAAGCCTGAGCGGTCGAGTGGTCCATCTGAGAGAGGGCTACGCGCAAGTCGTCCTGCCGACACACCGGGCGATGCTGGCCGATCGGCAGGGTTTGATCCACGGGGGATTCCTCTTTGGCGCCGCCGATTACGCCGCGATGGCCGCGGTCAACGACCCGAATGTCGTTTTGGGAGCCGCGGAGATTCGCTTTTTGGCTCCGGTGCGCAAAGGTGAGACGGTGATTTTCGAAGCCGAAGTTCAGAGTCGGAAGGGGAAGAAACGGATCGTGAAAGTCCAGGGAAAGGTCGAGGGTAAAAAAGTCTTTCAAGGAAATTTCACCGCCTTCGTCCCCGATCGCCACATCCTGGAGTGATTCGCTGAACAATCCTTCAAAATCCCCGAAAAAAACTTGACAAAACAGATAACGATCATATTCTTAGCACTTAGCACACTTATCTCCTCTTCACCTGCTCGATCCAAAAAGGGATGTTGCGCTGCTCACGTTTGAGCGTACTGGCGGGGCCGTGGCCGGGATAGAGAGTATAGTCTTTTTCGATCCGTTGCACCTTTTTCAGGCTTTGAAGCATCGCTTCGGCACTGGAGTAGGGGAAATCCCAGCGTCCGATGGAATCACGGAAGAGAAAATCGCCGCTGAACCAAACGTCGCCGATCTCGATGACGGAGCAGCCGGGAGTATGGCCGGGGAAATGGCGAAATCGGACGGGAATCCCTCCGATCTTCATCGGGTTTTCGTCCCGGACGGCGACGTCGGCTTCGCTGGGGGGCATTCCCTGTCCCAGCGGATCGGCACTGAGCATAAAGAGATCCCCTTCGGGGCAGTAGATCGGAATGCCGAGTTGCTCTTTGAGTTCGGCGTTGCTCCAGACATGATCGAAATGGCCGTGGGTGTTGAGGATGGCGACGGGGTTTTCGACCTGCTGCAGGACCCATTCGCTCGCTCCCATTCCCGGATCGATGATGAGCTCTTTTTTGTTTTCGCGGACAATGTAGCAGTTGGTCTGATAAGCCCCCATGGGGTGGCTGAGGATCTCCATCGGTTATAATTCCTTTATGAACTTTTATTCACAACTCGAAGCGATATTGACGACGGATACGATCGAGCGCAAAGAGAGCCTCCTCGCGGAAGCGCTGAAGTATTGTAACACAGCGGAAGTGGCGCCGGGAGCGGGCTTCGTCCCTCGGAGTTTCGAGAGCCCTTCCTATGCCCGGCGTTGTCGGATCGTCGCTCCGAGGGATTTGCCCCGACGCCGGAAATTTGCAACAAGAGAGGGCTTGGCTTTGCAGGTGCACGCCATCGCACACATCGAATACAGCGCCGTCGATCTGGCGGTCGATGCGGTTTACCGTTTTCCGCAGATGCCGCGGGAGTACAAGCGCGACTGGCTCGAAGTGGCGCAGGAGGAGATCCGCCATTTCAAGATGTTGGAGAGGATTCTGGAAATGCTGGGCCATCGCTACGGAGATTTTCCCGTGCATCGGGGACTTTTCGATGCGGCGAAACATACGCAAGGAGATGTGCTGGAGCGGATGGCGGTGATCCCCCGGCATTATGAAGCGACGGGTCTGGATGTCAATCCCCGCATCGTCGAGAAGCTCGCTCCTTTGAAGCGAAAACCGGAAGTCGCCGCACTGCTTGAAGCGTTGGAGGTCATTTACGAAGAGGAGATCGATCACGTCCGCAAAGGCGACCGTTGGTTCCGTTATGTCTGCCGGGAGCGGGGCTTGGATCCCGAGAGCACTTTTCTGGAGATTCTGACACGCTACCGCCTGCTGGGGGGGCGCTCCGCGCTGAATGTCGAAGCGCGGAAGGAGGCCGGATTCGCCTGCCCGGAGCTGCTTCGCCTGGGCGCGCAGGAGTGCGAAGAGTAATTGAGCTCTCTGAAAAACCCAAGAGTTACATTTGTGTTATCCTGAACTTGATTCAGGATCCACAGTTTTATGGACATTCAAAGACCTGGATTCCGGGTCAAGCCCGGAATGACGGATATTTTTCAGAGCTCTCAATTTGGAAAGAAAATATCGTCAAATAGAAAGAATTAACATAATTCAAACATAGCTTTCGTTAGACTATCGGGTAAATAACCGATCCGAAAATTAGAGAGAACTTATGAAAAACGAAGAGAAAGAGACTGAAGAGATTATTGAGACGACTGAAGCGGAAACAGAAGAGAAAGAAGCAAACGCAATGACCGTCAGCTATTTCGGACCGGCGCTTCTTCCCGAAACGCTGCTCGAACGTCTGGGAGAGCAACGAGAGATCGAAGGAGCGTTGGGGCGTTTCGAAAAGAAGATCGCGGATTACGTCGGAGCTCCGTATGCTCTGGGGCTTTCCAGCTCCACTTCGGCGCTGCACCTGGCGATGTGTGCTCTGGATCTCAAGCGGGGTGACAAGGTGCTCTGTCCGGTCAACGCATTCGTCGACGTTCCCGAAGTGGTGCGCCATTTCGATGCCGAACCGATCTTCGTCGATTGTGACGCCCACAGCTATCTGATCGACCTCGATCGTCTCGAGGAGGCGCTGGAGCGCTACAACCACAAGAAGCTGCGGGCGGTGATCGTGCACCATATGGCCGGGCTGCCCGTCGATCTCGAGCGGTTGTGGGAGTTGGCGCGACGCTACGACGTCAAAATCATCGAAGACGCGACCCACGCTCTGGGAGCGACGTACGATGCCCGCAGGATCGGCTCTTTTCCCGAGAATCTTTTGACGGTCTTTTCTCTCGGGGACAAATGCGGGACCCATTTCAATGCGGGAATTCTGGTGACCCATGACGAGGAGTGTCACGAAAGGGCGGCGCTTCTGCGCAATCACGGGATGGTGGAGCAGGCGGGCGGGGTCGATTATCTCTACGACGTCGTAGACATCGGCTGCGAATATCGCCTCAACGACTACGAGGCTCTCTATGCGGAGATACTGCTTGAGGGGAATGAAGCCAAAAGGGCTCGACGTCGTGAAATCGCCGAATATTACTTTTTGGAGTTGGCGGGGTTGAATCATGTCCGTCTGCCGGCGGGGCATCCCGAGCACGATTACACCCGTTTCATCGTCGAAGTGGATCGCAACCGTGACGCTTTTGCTCGGGCGCTCCAGCGTCGGGGGATCGAAATCAACCTGCACTACGTCCCTCTGCATGCGACGCGATACTACAAAGAGAAGTATCACTACAAGCTTTTCGATTTTCCTCAGGCGATGCAGGCGTATCAGCGGGTGATGTCTCTGCCCAACCGCCCGGAGATGAGCGAAGAGGAGCTCGCCTACGTTTGTGAGGCGATTCGGGAGATCGACGCGGTACACGTCTGATCCGAGGAATGCCATGCGATGGGATCCGACAGCCTGGGTCGAGCGACTTTGGTTCGATCCGGGCCCGGGAGCGCGACTGCTGAGTTATGCCCTGCTTCCGTTGGCCGGGCTCTACGGGACGGGAATGGCGCTTCGGCGGAAGCTGGCGCGGCGGCGCTCTTTCGGGCTTCCCATCGTCAGCGTCGGCAACCTTCTCGTCGGAGGAACGGGCAAGACCCCCTTTCTCGCCGCGCTTGCCGGACGGTATGAAGGGGTTTGGATCGTATCGCGGGGATACGGGCGGCGCAGCCGGGGATTGGTGACGGTCTCGAAACCCGGGAAGATCCTTGCCTCCGTTGCCGAAGCGGGAGACGAAGCGATGCTGCTGGCTCGGAAGCTGCCGCGAGCGGGGGTGATCGTCGCAGAGAATCGTGCGGAGGGGATCGAAGCGGCGCGAAGGCAAGGAGCGCGTCTTCTCTTTCTCGACGACGGTTTCAACCGGGTGGAAATCGAAAAGTTCGAGATCCTTCTGGAGCCGGCGAAGCTCCCCAACCGTTTCGTGATCCCCGCCGGCCCCTTTCGTGAATTTCCCTCCACGGCCCGTCGGGCCGATCTGCAGCTGAAGGAGGGGCGGGATTTTCATCGGGAGGTGCACATCGAGGGGACGCGGAAGCGGATGCTCTTGGCGACGGCCATCGCCCGGCCGGAGCGCTTGGAGCCTTGGCTGCCCGAGGGGGTCGTGGATCGGCTCTTGCTTCCCGATCACGGATGGTTCGACGAAGAGCGGCTGCAAGAGGCGATGGAGCGCTGCGGAGCCGAGAGCCTTCTTGTGACCGAAAAGGATGCCGTGAAGATGGAGGGCTTTAAGCTCCCCCTCTCGCTGATGCGGTTAGAATTGTGTATTACCGATGCGGCGTTGGCCGCCGTCGATGCCTACGTGAAGGATGCCTATGCAACATAAGATCGAAATCGTACAGACCCTGCTGGAAGCGCTGCCCTATATTCGGAAGTTCCGTGATGAAATCGTCGTCGTCAAATACGGTGGATCCGCCCAGGAGAGCGACGAACTCAAGGCGAAATTCGCCCAGGATATCGTCTTGCTCCATACCGTGGGAATGAAACCGGTCATTGTCCACGGGGGCGGCAAAAACATCACCCGGCTGCTGAGTGAGCTGGGGATCGAGACCCGCTTCATCGCCGGCCAGCGGGTGACGACCCGGGAAGTGATGCGCATCGCCGAGATGGTTCTCAGCGGAGAGATCAACCGGGAGATCGTCGCGCTGCTCAATTCCCAAGGCGCCCGGGCCATCGGTCTTTCGGGCAAAGACGGTAACTTCATGGAGGCGCTGCCCAAAGACAGCGAAAACTACGGCTACACCGGCGTCATCGAGACGATCCGCCCCGAGATCGTCACCAACATTCTCGACGACGGCTTCGTCCCCGTCATCGCCCCCATCGCCAGCGGCGGCAGTCTGGGGCATCCGGGCTTCAACATCAACGCCGACCTGGCGGCCAGCCGCATCGCCGTGGCGCTGGGGGCGCGCAAGATTCTCTTCCTCACCGATACACCGGGTGTTCTGGATGCCGAAGGGGAATTGATCGGGCGCCTCAGCATCGAGCAGACCCGCCGGCTCAAAGAGGAGGAGACGATCCACGGCGGGATGGTCCCCAAGGTCGACGCCTGCATCGAAGCGCTGCGCGGCGGGGTCAAAAAAGCCCACATCATTGACGGTCGCGTCGAACACTCCTTGCTGCTGGAGATCCTCACCAGCAGCGGAATCGGCACCTGCATCGAACTTTAAGTTTTTTCCTTCAATTTACGAATCACGGACGAATGGATGTGGATCGAAGTCTCTCTCCTACCGTTTGAGATAAAAGCACCTTCTGATACAATGCCGAAATATCCGAAAAAGAGGAGCGAAGATGCCCCGGAATGCGGAACGTAAAGAGATCGAGAGTGTCTGCACCTATTGCGGGGTCGGATGCGACATCACCGGCGTAGTGGAAGCAAACCGCATCGTCAAAATCTACGCCCAGAAAGACGGAGTGGTCAGCCAGGGGAAACTCTGCATCAAAGGCAAATACGGTTTCGATTTCGTCGAAGCCTCGGACCGGATCCGCACGCCCCGAGTCGCCCGGCGTTTTCTGGAGCGCAATCCGCAGCTGGCGGAACGATTTGCCGAGAAGTTCACGCCGCTGGACGAAGAGTGGGTGACGACCGATCTGGAGACGGCCGCGGAGTTGGCCGCGCTGAAGCTGACGGCGATCAAAAACCAATACGGCGCCGAGAGTTTCTGCGCCATCGGCGGAGCACGAACCAGCTGCGAAAGCGCTTATCTGTTTCAAAAGTTTTGCCGTGAAAGCGTCGGATCTCCCCACGTGGACAACTGCGCCCGCGTCTGCCACTCCCCCAGCCTCAAAGGGATGCGCGAAACGATCGGAGAGGGGGCGGCGACCAATCCTTACGACGACATTTACGAGGCGGAGTTTATGATCGTCATCGGCTCCAACACCCTCGAAGCCCACCCCATCGTCGCCAACCGCATCGTCAATATGGCCCGCACCCACGACAATCTGGCGGTTATCGACGTGCGCCGGACCAAACTCTCGCGTTTTGCAAAACACGACTGCCTCATCCCCTTCGAATCCAACCTCCTGGTGCTCAATATGATGGCCCGGGTGATCCTCGAAGAGGAGCTCTACGACGAAGAGTTCGTCCGTACCCGCACCCGAGGCTTCGACGCTTATCGGGAGGCGGTCTTGAACGACCCCTATACCGATCCCTCCTTTTTCACCCGCATCCCGGGCTACGAAGAGTTGGCGCGGCAGATCCCCAAGATCGCCCGCGAATACGCCATCAAACGCTCGATGATCTTCTGGGGGCTGGGCATCACCGAACATCTCGACGGTTCGGCCGCGGTGATGGCCATCACCCACCTGGCGCTGCTGACGGGGAACGTCGGCAAAGTCGGGGCGGGGCTGATGCCTCTGCGGGGGCAAAACAACGTCCAGGGGGCCTGCGACATGGGCTGTCTGCCTTATTACCTTCCCGATTACCGTACGCCGGAGAGAGAAGGGATGATGACCCCGCAGCTCATCGAGGCGATGGGGGAGGGGCGGATCAAGGCGCTCTTCAATATGGGCGAAGACATTGCCCACATCCACCCCAATCTCAACAAAATCGACCGTGCGTTGGAAAATCTGGAGCTGCTGGTGGTTCAGGAGCTTTTTATGACGGAGATCGCCCAAAAGGCCGATATCGTTTTCGGGGTCAAATCGGCCTACGAAAAGACCGGGGTCTACGTCAACGCGATGCGGCGTCTGCATCTTTCGCAGCCGCTGGTGCAGAGCGATCTGCCTGACGATTGGGAAGTGCTTCAACTCATCGACCGCAAGATGGGAGGAGACTTCGACTATGCCGACAGCGAAGCGGTCTGGGAAGAGGTGCGCCGCGTGGCGCCCGAACGTTTCAGAGGTGCGGCTTACTACCGGCTGAAGCGGCATAGGAAACGGGGGATGCAGTGGCCGATCTATCACGAGGATACACCGATTTTGCATCTGCTCGACTTCCGGACGGAAGACGGATTGGGGCGCTATCGGTACCATCCGTGGAGGCCGAGAGGGATGGTGGTCGAACTTCTTGAGGGAAGTTTCCGCCCCGAGGAGCATACCCGGCGCTACCTGACGACGGGTCGGACACTGGCGCAGTACAACAATGCTGCCCAGACACAACGCAGCCGGAAGCTTGCTTCCCGTTATCCGGACGATCTGCTCTGGGCCCATCCCGACGACGAAGAGCGTTTCGGAGATCGGGTCATTCTGCGTACGGAACACGGTGAGAGTGACGCGCTCTCTTTGCGTTACAGTGAGGGAATCCTCCCCGGGACCCTCTATGCGACCTTCCATCACGCCCGCAGCGGCATCAACCGCCTCTTCGGGGACGAGGCCGACGCGATGATTTTGACGCCTCGTTTCAAATCCCTGAAGGTGGAGGTCCTGCCCGTGGGTGACGAGATCGGATGCAGCTGATGCGGCGTGCGCGTTTGAGAGAGTTTGGACAAGAGAGCGAAGAGTTGGCGACCCGTTTTCTCGAAACAGCGGGATTCAAAATCCTCGAGCGCAACTTTTATGCCCGGAAAATGGGAGAGATCGATATCGTGGCGGAAAGAGGAGGCGTTTTGCATTTCATCGAAGTCAAAAGCGCCGGACGCGATTTCGATCCCATCTACAATCTGACCCCGGCGAAACTGCGTCGCGTCGTCAATTCCGCCCACTATTACTTGAAAGTCAAAAACCTGGATTTCCCCTACTGCATCGATGCGCTTCTGATCCGTCGGGGGGAAGTGGAGTTGATCGAGAATATCACCGTTTGAAAAGCGCCGCCGGGTGGGTGATGAAATACTGGAACTCCAGTTGGGAAACCGGTTTGGAGAAGAGATATCCCTGAAGATAATCGGCACCGAGACTGCTGAGGGTCTTAGCATCATCAACCGTTTCGATCCCCTCGGCGACGATGGTCATTCCCAACGCGTGCCCGAGGCGAATCATACTGGTGACGATGTGGCGATTGTCAGGATTTTGGTTGATATCACTGACAAAACCACGGTCGATCTTCAACGTTTCGATGGGAAACTCGGCCAGATAGGCGAAGGAAGAGTATCCCGTACCAAAGTCGTCGAGTGCGATGGCAATGTCGAGTTTTTTGAGTTCCTGAAGTCTTTGGTGGGTGAGAGTAGGATTGCGCATCGAGGAGTGCTCCGTGATCTCGAGTTTAAGTTTTGAATCACCGATCTCGTAACGTGAGAGAAGGTTAGCGACGTTGGTGACAAAATCCGGATCCTCTAGCTCCCGAAGAGAGAGGTTGACATTGAGGGTGAGAGGAGGAAAACCGAATGAGTTCCAGCTGCTCATATGGCGTAGAGCCTCTTTCAATACATAGCGACCGATATCGAGGATAAGACCGCTGCGTTCGGCAATGGGAATGAAAAGGTCAGGAGAAATGATTCCCCGTTCGGGATGGTGCCAACGTATCAAGACCTCCGCACCGAAAAGCGTGTAACTTCCCCCCCGGATAATCGGCTGAAAATAGAGTTTGATCTCTTCATTTTCCAAAGCTCTCTTGATCTCCTCATTGAGGCGATGCTCCTTGTCTTTTGTGGCTTCATGGCTTTCGTCGGCGACGACAAGTTGTCCCTGGCCCGCCTCCTGAGCCTCCGCAAGGGCACTGTAGGCTCCGTCTAGCAGTTCATGGAGAGTCTTTTCTCGGGGATAGAAGCTGACACCGCCGGAAAAACTGAGATTGTCCTCTTCCCCTTTTTGAGTATACCGGGTGTGAAAACGCTGCTGAAAATTTTGAAAAAGGGCGTAAATCTCATCAAAATCGTTTGTTTCATTGATGAGAAGTAGAAACGTGACGTAGTTAAGATGATAGATCGAGAGGCGGGGATTCTCTTCGGCGACTTCACGCAGTGTATGAGCGAAGGTGTCTATGATGCGTCCCATTTCGCTATAACCCAGAATGGATCGGAAATAGGAGGGATTATCCAATTCGACTACCATAACGGAAAAATGGCGATTTTTTGAGAGACTGCTTGTCATTCGCGTGATATCGCCGAATGCCTGCATTTGATTGGGGAGACCGGTGAGCGGATTGAGATGGTGCATCTTCATCAATTTTTTTTCGCAGCTTCGGTCATGGAAAGAGAAAACAGTGTATCGCTGAGGCGTAGTGCTAAAACGAACAGTTTTGAGTGAAAGGCCCAAGGTTCGGTCATCCTGTGCCGCCAATCTTACTTCATTGAAGAAGCTGGAGTCGTTTCGCTTGTTGACCCGATGGTATTCAATGAGTCCACTCATTGTGAAAGTCTGATTTTCATTCGGAAGAAAAAACTCTAGACGGGAATCAAGCGACTGAAGAGACTCATCTTCTGAGAGTGAAAGTAACTTTTTGGCAGAGAGGTTGGTAAAAACAACTTTTCCACTCCGATCTATTATGATTGTAGCGTCTTCCGACAATTGACAGGCTTCACGAAATTTGGCAGTGAGTGTGGAGGGATCTTCTTTCTGGGAAATGATCTCTTTTTTCTCTTTTTTATAAAGGAAAAGAAGAAGGATAACAAGCCCTCCCACTCCCGCTAATATTATTTGATACTCATTACTCATGATACAAACTGTTCATTCCTGTTTATTTTCCTTTATTTTGCTGTATTGTATCAACAATACTATGAATATTTCCGGAAAGAATAAACAAAAATGGTTAATAAAGACTTTATCTTTTTGTGTATAATCACGAACCTAAAATCATACGAAAAGGATTCTCAATGGCAAAATACATTGAACTGAACAAGTCGAATTTCGACGAAACCATCAAAGAGGGCGTCGCTCTCGTCGACTTCTGGGCTCCCTGGTGCGGGCCCTGCCGGATGATCGCTCCCGTCATCGAAGAGTTGGCCGAAGAGTACGACGGCAAAGCCAAAATCTGCAAAGTCAACACCGACGAAGAGCAGGAGATTGCCGTCAAATACGGGATTCGTTCCATTCCTACGATCCTCTTCTTCAAAAACGGTGAGTTGGTCGATCAGATGGTCGGTGCCGCGGGCAAAGAGGTCTTCGCTCAGAAGCTCGACGCTCTGCTGGCCTAAGCCCTGCAGCGGGAGGAGAGCCCTTCCCCCGTTTTTCGAAGGATTTCCCCAGAAAGTGAAGTGCGTTTTTGGGAAATCTTTCATCTCAGTGGAAAGGAGAGAGTATGCTCGATTGTGCGATAGTCGGAGGGGGGCCGGCGGGATTGACCGCCGGACTCTATGCTACCCGTGGAGGCCTCAAAGAGGTCGTGATGTACGAGATGGGGATGCCCGGCGGACAGATCACCCAGAGCAGCGAGATCGAGAACTATCCGGGAGTCTTCCGCGAAGATCCCCCGTTGACGGGAATGGAGCTGATGGAACCCTGGCCGGCGCAGTGTATGCACTTCGGCCTCAAACATGAGATGAAAGAGGTGCGCCGCATCCGAAAATCGGGCGGGCGCTTCGTGATCGAACTGGCCGGGGACGAGGAGGTCGAAGCCAAAAGCGTCATTGTTTCTACCGGTAGCACGCCTAAGCGTGCGGGTTTCAAGGGCGAGGAGGAGTTTTTCGGTCGCGGGATCAGCACCTGCGCCACCTGCGACGGTTTCTTCTACAAGGACAAAGAGGTCGCCGTCCTGGGCGGCGGAGATACCGCGCTGGAAGAGGCGCTCTATCTTGCCAACATCTGCTCCAAAGTCTACGTGATCCATCGCCGCGAAACGTTCCGTGCGGCCCCGCCGACCGTGGAGCGGGCTCAGAAAAACGAAAAGATTGAATTTATCCTCAACGCTTCCGTCGAGGAGGCCTTCGGGGATGCGACGGGTCTGCAGGGGGTGCGCATCGCTTTCAATGACGGTCGCGAGCCGATGACACTGAACGTTCCGGGGCTTTTTGTCTTTGTGGGCAACAACGTCAACAACAAGGTGCTTCGGCAAGAGGACGGCAGCTTCCTCTGTGAAGTGAACGAGCAGGGTCAGGTGATCGTGGATCTCAATATGCACACGTCCGTCCCCGGCCTCTACGCCGCGGGCGATCTGAGGATCGAGGCGGCCAAGCAGGTCGTCTGCGCCGCCGCCGACGGAGCCGTCGCGGGCATGCAGGCCCTGCACTACGTACAGCAACAGGAGGCGTAATGGCGACAAAAGTAGGAATCCTCGGAGCGACGGGACGGATGGGTACCCATCTGATTCGCAACACCGTCGACGATCCCGAGCTGGAACTGGCTGCCGTTCACGTTTACGACGAACTCAAAGAGCCTCTGCCCGAAGGGGTGCTGGCGACCAACAGCATCGCCGAGCTGCTCAAAGCCGTCGATGTTGTGGTCGACTTTTCGGCTCCGGGGGCGACGCAGGAGCTTTGCGAGTCGGCGATGGAGACCCCCCGCGCCCTCGTCATCGCCACGACGGGCCTGACGGAGCATCAGCAAAATCTCATCGTCGAAGCCTCCAAGGAGATGCCGGTCCTCTACTCCTCCAATATGTCGGCGGGAATCGCCCTGCTCAAACAGTTGGTGGAGCAGGTCTCCCGCACACTGAAGGACTTCGACATCGAAATCGTCGAGATGCACCACCGCCACAAAGTCGACGCCCCCAGCGGGACGGCGCTGACTCTGGGCGAATTCGCCGCCAAGGGGCGGGGTCTCGACCTGGAGAAGGTCCGCGTCAGCGGCCGAGACGGGCAGATCGGCCCCCGCAGCAAGGACGAGATCGCCGTGATGGCGTTGCGCGGCGGGGACATCGTCGGGCGCCATACCGTCGGCTTCTACAACGACGGTGAGTACCTCGAACTCAACCACACCGCCACGAGCCGCGAGACCTTCTCCAAAGGGGCGCTGCGTGCCGCCAAATGGCTTGTCGGCCAGAAGCCGGGCTTTTACACCATCAACGACTGCCTCGGTATCTGACCCTTTGATGAAATCTATGCGAAAAAGCTCGAAAATCGTCGAAGAGAGACGTGGAAATCCGGTGTGTACTTCACGCCTCTTTCTTCCGTTTGTATCCGAACATAAAGGAGCCCTCTGATGTGTGCCGTCGTCGGAGTCTTCGGCAGTGAAAACGCCGCGAAAATCGCCTACTACGCCCTCTTTGCCATGCAGCATCGCGGGCAGGAATCTTCGGGAATCAGCGCCGCCGACGGAGAGCGGATCCGCCTGATCAAAGACCGGGGGCTCGTGACCGAAGTTTTCGATGAATCGAGCTTCGAGCTCCTCTCCGGTCCCTGCGCCATCGGACACAACCGCTACTCCACCGCGGGGAAGGATTCGGTCCTGGATGCCCAGCCGGTCTTCGCCCGCTATCTGCTGGGGGAGATCTCCGTCGCGCACAACGGCAACCTCGTGAACAAAGAGGAGGTTCGCCGGCGGCTCATCAAACGCGGAGCGATCTTCCAGACCGATATGGATACCGAAAACATCGTACACCTGATCGCCAAAAGTCAGGAAGAGCACTTGGTCGATCGGATCAAAGATATGCTGGCCAAGATCGAGGGGGCTTATTGCCTGATCATCCAGAGCCGCTCCAAAATGTTCGTCATCCGTGACCGCTTCGGCATTCGCCCCCTGAGTATGGGCCGCCTCCCCGACGGGGGATGGGTCGTCGCCAGCGAAACCTGTGCGCTGGATCTGGTCGATGCGGAGTTCGTCCGCGATGTTCGCCCCGGAGAGATGCTGATCTTCGAAGAGGGCAAAGAGCCGCTCAGCGAGCAGATTTTCGAACCCGACTACCGCCCCTGCGCTTTCGAATACATCTATTTCGCCCGCCCCGATTCGATCATCGACGGCAAGAACGTCTACGAAAGACGGGTGCGGATGGGCCGCAGACTGGCCGAAGAGCAGCCGGCCGACGTCGATCTGGTCCTGCCCGTGCCCGACAGCGGGGTCGCTGCGGCGATGGGCTTCGCCGAGGGGCTGGGGATTCCTTTCGAGATGGGCATCGTCCGCAACCACTATGTCGGCCGGACCTTCATCGAACCGACCCAGCAGATCCGCGACCTGAAAGTCAAGCTCAAACTCTCCCCCATCCGTTATCTGATCGAAGGCAAACGCATCGCCATCGTCGATGACTCTTTGGTACGAGGGACCACCTCGCGGCAGATCGTACGGATGCTGCGGGAGGCGGGCGCCAAAGAGGTGCATATGCGTATCGCCGCCCCCGAGATCAAATTCCCCTGCCGTTACGGCATCGACACCCCCACGCAGGCGGAGCTGATCTCCACCCGCTACACCCCCGAAGAGATCGCCGAGTACATCGGAGCCGACAGCCTGGGCTTCCTCTCCGTCGAGGGCTTGGTCGATGCGCTGGGGCGCGATCGCAGCTATTCCCTGGTCAGTTTCGACGGCCAATATTTTGCCGGAGGTTGCGCCGAGTCCACCGATTGCCGGGGGCGCTCTTGAGCCATCGCGAAGAGCTGAAGCCTCTGAACACTTTCGGCCGTTATCTTCGGCGGAAGTTCGGAGAGCGGGTCCGCAAAGTCCCGATAGGCCTCAGCGGATTTACCTGCCCCAACATCGACGGCACCGTCGCCCGCGGCGGCTGCACCTTCTGCCTCAACGAATCCTTCAGCCCCAATCTCGCCAAAAACGCCGAAAAAGTTTTTCTGAATCTCCACAGCAGTGAAAATCCTCTTCTTCAAAAGCAGTTGCTGGAACTTCGAACCCAGTTCACGACGACGAGCCAGCTCTTTCGGGAACGTGAAGGTGTGCGTCGTTACCTGGTCTATTTCCAGGCATTTACCAACACTTACGCGCCTTTCGAGACGCTCAAAGCCCTCTACGAAGAGGCGCTGAGCTACCCGGGAGTCGTAGGGCTCAGCATCGGGACCCGCAGCGACAGCGTCACCCCCGAGACCCTCGACTATCTCGCCGAACTCTCCCAGAAGTACGAAATCTGGATCGAATACGGTATCCAGTCGATCTACGACGAGACGCTGGAGCGGATCAATCGGGGGCACGACGCCCTGAATGTCGAGCGCGCGATCAAAGAGGCCAAAGCGCGCGGGCTCAATGTCTGCGGACATTTGATCTTCGGCCTGCCGGGGGAAAACAGGGAGATGATGCTCGACTCCGCCCGGGCCGCCTACGACTGGGGGATCGATTCGATCAAATACCACCCCCTCTACGTCGTCAAAAACACACTCCTGGCCAACGAATACCGGCGGGGGGAATTCACCCCTATTACTTTCGAAGATTACGCCGAAGTCCTCGCCGACGCTCTGGAGCTCAAACCCGAATCGATCACCGTCCAACGTCTTACCGCCGGGATCGACGATGATACGCTCCTGGCTCCCCAATGGTGCGGCTGGAGCAAAAACCGGATGATGGCCGGCCTGCGTGAAAAACTCGCGAAGAGGAATATCCTCATTTAGCAGAGATTCCGGAAATCGGCCGAAGTCTCGGAATTTTCCCCTCCTTTAAAAGTTTCAAAAAGATCGTTACCCCTTTGGGTTCGTTTCCGTTACCGTGGACCAGGATGATGGAGCCCTCTTTGGGCCACTGCCCTTTGGCGAGCCAGGTGTCGGTGCCGATGGGGATCAGGCCGAGGCCTGTTACTGTCTGCACGGCCTTTTCATCCGAGACCAGGCCGGGGAAGCGGAAGAAGATCGAGGGGGTGACACCGCGTTCCAGCAGGGTTTTTTCCAGTGTCAGGATGTCGTCGGTGAGGTTCTCTTCGGGGGAGAGAACGAAATTCTCTTGCAGAGGTTTCCCAGGATGGTAATGGTGCCAGGCGGTGTGGTTGCCCCAAGTGACGGCCAGGGAGCCGATTCTGTCCCACAGCCGGAGGGTTTCGAAAGCCGTGGGATGTCGCTCGATCCACCGTTTGGTGATAAAGAGCGTGACGGGGACCGGATGGGGGAAGCGGCGGATGATCGCTTCGTAGAGGCGCTTTTCGAAGCCCTTTTTGGAGGAGGGGCACAGATCGGTCGTCAGATAGAGCCCCTCTTTTCCGTGGGTGATCCCGTCATCTTGCAGTGGGTAGGGGGGTGAGCCGGCCCGGCGCAGAAGCCGGCGGTAGCGGGAGTCTTTGCAGCAGGAGGTTGTTCGCTTGGGAAGCGGGAGGATTTTTGTCTGGAGGGTACGGGTATCGACGGCGAGGGTACGGGTTTTCCCCTCCATGTCGAAGCGGCGCAGCATAGCCCACTCCCCGTTATCGATTCGAAGACACCGATCGTTCCCGTCGTTCCCGATCGGTCGGTAGTCTCGGACCGTTCCTGCCGGAGCCGTACCTATTCCAAGCAGGAGGAGCGAGAGGAGATATCTCCGCATTCTTTCGCCTTTTTCCCGTATTGTAGTAAAATACGGAAATTTCTTCAGCAGCACTGAATATTCCATTCAAAAAGAGCCCAATGAAAAAAGTCGAACTGTTAGCCCCCGCCGGTAACCTGGAAAAACTCAAAATCGCCGTCAACTACGGTGCCGATGCCGTCTACGGCGGTACCAGCACCTTCAGCCTCCGGATCCGCAGCGGCAAGGAGTTCGATCTGGACTCCTTCAAAGCCGGAATCGACTATGCCCATGAGCGGGGCAAGAAGGTCTATGTCACCATCAACGGCTTCCCCTTCAACTCCCAACTCAAGCTCTACGAAAACCACATCGCCAAAATGCGGGAGCTGAACCCCGACGCGTTCATCGTCTCCAGCCCCGGGGTGATTCGTATGGCCCGCAAAATTGCCCCCGAGATTCCCATCCACCTTTCTACTCAGGCCAACGTGATGAACGCCATGGATGCGGCGGTCTATTACGACATGGGGGTACGGCGGATCATCGCGGCCCGGGAGATCAGCCTCAAAGACTGTGAAGCGATCAAAAAAGAGCTCCCCGATCTGGAACTGGAGATCTTCGTGCATGGCTCCATGTGCTTCGCCTACAGCGGACGCTGTCTCATTAGCGCCCTGCAGACGGGGCGGGTCCCCAACCGGGGCAGTTGCGCCAATGACTGCCGTTTTCCCTACGAAATCTACGCCCACAATCCCGAGAGCGGCACCACCTTCAAGCTCGAGGAGGAGACCGAGATCGGCACCTACATCATGAACGCCAAGGATATGAACCTGGCCGACCACGTCGACGAGATCCTCGCCAGCGGGGTCATCGACTCCCTCAAGATCGAAGGACGGACCAAATCCCCCTACTACGTGGCGACGGTGACCCGGGCCTACCGGCAGGCGATCGATGACTGGTACGGAGGGGTCTTCGAGGCGGAGCGCTACCAGAAGGAGCTGCACACGACACAGAACCGGGGTTTCACCGACGCCTATCTCATCAGCCGCCCCTTCGAGCGCACCGATACCCAGTCCCAGGGCTTCACGATCCGGGAGGGGACGCATCAGGTGGCCGCGCTGGTGGGAGAGGACGGCACCACCTGGCGCTGCAAAGACAAGACCTGCGTCGGCGACCGTCTGGAGATTGTCCTGCCCATCGGAGCGACGCTCGAAGAGATCGACAACGAATACGGCAAAGTGGAGCTGGGTGAGGAGGGCAAATGGTGGCTGACGATCAAAAAGATCCTCTCCACAGGCGGCAAGGAGTTTACCTGCATCCACAGCGGCGATCTAAATGATATAATTCTGCCTACGAAATTTCCGGGCTACACGATCCTGCGCCGCGATATCCGGGAAGCCCGGGCCAAAAAAGGCCTCGCTCCCGAACGGCAGGCGATCCAGCGGCGGGAAGAAAAAAGCAAGGAATCAGAATGAAATTCATTTCGATCATTATCGGAAGCAAGAGCGACTATGAAGTGATGAAAGAGTGCGCCGAAACCTTCAAGAAATTCGGCGTCCCCTATGAACTGATCATCTCCTCGGCCCACCGCAGCCCCGAACGGACCAAAAAGTACATCGCCGAAGCGGAAGAGAAGGGAGCTCAGTGCTTCATCGCCGCCGCGGGGATGGCCGCCCATCTCGCCGGGGCCGTCGCCGCTGCGACCACCAAGCCGGTGATAGGAGTCCCCATGGCCAGCGGAGAGCTCCGGGGAGAGGATGCGCTGCTCAGTACCGTGATGATGCCCGCCGGGATGCCCGTAGGCACCGTCGCCATCGGCAAAGCCGGCGCCGTCAACGCCGCCTACATGGCGATCCAGATCCTCGCCCTCAGTGATGATGAGCTGCGGGTCAAGCTCCAGGAGGATCGGGTGAGCAAGGCGAAGAAGGTGGAACTCGACAGCAAGGAGATCGAAGTCATTTTATGACTTCGATCTCCTTGCAAACCAAAACTTTCATCATTAACTATTCACTATTAACTCTTATCCGACTGAAAGGAGGATACAACCGTGGAAGAGAAGAAAAAACCGACCAAAACCGTCGTGCTGTTCACCTCGCCAAACTGTATCTGGTGTACGCGAGCGAAAAACCATTTCCGTCAGCACAAGATCCGCTTCAAGGAGATTGACATCACCAAGGACCGCAAAGCGGCCAAGGATTGTGAACGCCACGGCTGCCGCGGGGTGCCGGTGGTGCTCATCGGCAGTCAGTGGATCTGCGGATTTGACCAGAAAAAAATCGACAAACTTTTAGGAATCGCCTGATATGAACGACAACTCCATCACCTTCTCCGACCTCCTTTTGAAACTTCAGCAGTACTGGGCGGCTCAGGGCTGCACCATCGTCCAGCCCTATGATCTGCCTGCCGGGGCTGGGACCTTTCACCCCGCGACCCTGCTGCGCTCGCTGGATTCCACCCCCTGGGCCACCGCTTACGTGGCTCCCAGCCGCCGTCCCACCGACGGACGCTACGGGGAGAACCCCAACCGCCTTGGGGCCTATTATCAGTTTCAGGTGCTGATCAAGCCTTCGCCCGACAATATCCAGGATCTCTACCTCAAATCTCTGGAGTTTCTGGGGCTCAAGCTGCAGGATCACGACATCCGCTTCGTCGAGGACAACTGGGAGTCGCCCACTCTCGGGGCCTGGGGGCTGGGCTGGGAGGTCTGGCTGGACGGGATGGAGGTGACCCAATTCACCTATTTCCAGCAAGTCGGAGGCCTCCCCTGCGATCCGGTGGCTGTGGAGATCACCTACGGGACCGAGCGGCTGGCGATGTATCTGCAAGGCGTCGAATCGGTCTTCGATATCGTCTGGAACCGCAACGGCGATCAGGTGGTCACCTACGCCGACGTCCACAAGGAGAGCGAATACGAGTTCTCCAAATACCACTTCGAGGTGGCCGATACCGAGATGCTCTTTCGCCACTTTGACGACGCCGGCAATGAGTGTCGCCGCTGCCTGGAGGCGGGGCTGCCCCTGCCCGCCTACGATCAGTGCATGATCGCTTCGCATACCTTCAACGTCCTCGATGCCCGCAAAGCCATCAGTCAGGCACAGCGACAGAACTACATCCTCAAAATCCGGGACCTGGCCAAAGGGTGTGCCGAGCTCTACAAAGCTCAGGAGCCCGAAAGGCTCAAGAGAGTCGCTAGTCGATAGTCACTAGTCGTTAGTTTCTAGTGATGGTATTGTTTTTTTGACTTAAAAAATTTTTCAAAATCTTTCCAAAAACTGTCGACTAGCGACTAGAGACTAGAGACTAAGGACAAAAAATGAAACTCCGCGACATCTACGACTACCTGAACGAACTGAGTCCCTTGGAACTGCAGGAGAGCTGGGACAACAGCGGCTTGATCGTGGGGCATCCCGAGCGGGAGGTGGAGAAGATCGTCGTCTCGCTGGATCTCGATTCCGAGATGATCGAGGAGGCGGAGGAGGGGGTGCTTTTCGTCGTGCATCACCCGCTGATCTTCGGCAAGCTCACGGAGCTCGATTTTCGCCGTTATCCCGCCAATCTGATCGAGCGGCTGATCCGGAAGCGCCAGTCGCTCATTGCCATGCACACCAATTTCGACCGGACGCACCTCAATCGCTATGTCTTCAGCCACGTCCTGGGATTGGAGCCGGAGCGGGAGGAGCCCTTCTTATGTGAAGCTTCGGTGGATTGGAGCCTGGAAGAGTTGCAGGCACGGGTAAAAGAAGCCTTCGGCCTGGAGCGCTTGCGGATGGTGGCTCCCAAAGAGCGCATTCGTTCCGTAGCGCTCTGCACCGGAGCCGGGGCTTCGATGATGGACCGGGTCGAGGCGGAGTGTTTCCTCACCGGAGATATCAAGTACCACGACGCGATGAAGGCGATGAGCCAGGGGTTGATGATGGTGGACATCGGCCATTTCGAAAGCGAGCGTTTTTTCCCCGAGGCCCTGATGCCCCAATTGAAAAATTTACCGATTTCGGCTATAATCGCGCCATCAAAAAACCCGTTCACCTCGTTGTAGTAATTGAAACGGCACTCTCCGGAACTCTCCAAAACAAAAGGATTTTATTTGAATCAGCATCTCAAAGAGCTCGTAACTCTCTCGAAAATTGACAAAGAACTCGACAGCTTTTCTCCACAGATCGAAGCGGCTACTCAAAAGGTAGAAAAAGAGAAAAAGAAAGTCGAAGCTGCCCAGGAACGTCTCGATACATTAAAAAAGCAGATCGAAGAGAACGAAAACAAAATTGCTACGTATGAAGAGCAGATAGGAACGCTCAGCGAGCAGCTCGACTCCATCCAGAAAAAGGGCAAAGAGGTCTCCACCGAAAAGGAGATGAAAGCGCTCTCCATCGAGGAGGAGATCGCCCGAGAGAAGCTCACCTTCGCCAACGAAGAGATCGAACGACTCAACAAAGCCAACGAAACGAAAAAAGAGCTTCTCGAAGAGCAGAACAAAGAGCTCGAAGAGCTCCGGGCCGCGCTGGAGCAGGCTCAGGCCGATGCCGCCAATGAGCTCGAAGCGATCGAAAAAGAGAAAGCCCATCTCTACAAAGAGCGCGACGAAATCATCCGCAAGATGGATCAAAAAGTCCTCTCCTTCTACGAAAAGATCCGCAAATGGGCGGGCAACAGCGCCGTCGTCCCCGTGCGCAAACAGGCATGCTACGGCTGCTTCCTCAAGATCAGCGACAAGACCTATTCCGACGTGATCCGGGGCGAAGAGATTGTCACCTGCCCCCACTGCGGCCGGATCCTCTACCTCGAAGAGGTCGAAGAGCCCGTCGAAGCTTGACGAGAGAGCCTCTCCCCTTTGTTCCTCTGCTGCTATACGCTGCTGAGTACCGCCGTCTGGTTGCTCGCGCTGCCGTTTCTTGCTCTCCTCTCCTTTCGGAGCAAGTACCGCCGTTCCCTCCCCGCCCGTTTTTTTCTCTGGAGAAACCCTCCGCTGGAGGAGGACGGCCTCTGGTTTCATGTCTGCAGTTTCGGTGAGGCGAGGGCGGTGGCACCGCTGGTGGAGCGTTTCGATCCGGCTCTGCGCCGGATGACCGCGACCACACAGACCGGCCACAGTACCATCGAAGCCCTGGCTCCCGGACAGAGCCGCTATCTGCCTTTCGAGCCGCTGCTTTGGCTCTGGGCCCACCCCCAAAAAGCGTTGATCGTGATGGAGGCGGAGCTGTGGTATCTGCTCTTTGCCGTCGCCGGGCGCCGGGGGGCTGCGACCTTTCTGATCAATGCACGCCTGAGTGACCGATCCTGGCCGAGGTATCGGCGCTTCGCCTGGTTTTATCGCCGGCTTTTTGCGCAGATAGACTACGTCTTCGCCCAGAGCGAAAAAGACCGCAGCCGCCTGGAGGAGCTGGGAGCTCGCAGCGTCACCGTCACCGGCAACCTCAAACTGGGAGCCGTCGCTCATCCCGACCGCAAGCTCCCCAAACCGGCGCGGGGGCTGCTGATCTGCGCGGCGAGTACCCATGAAGGGGAAGAGGCTCCTATCCTCGAAGCGTTTCGGGCACTCAAAGAGTATCATTCCGACGCCCGGATGGTACTGGTGCCCCGTCACCCGGAGCGCTTCGAGAGGGTCTGGCGGATGATGCAGAGCTTCGCCCGTCTGCAGGGGTGGGAGGCGGCCCGTTTCTCCGAGACGGAGAATTTGGAGGCGGACTTGACCCTGATGGATAGGATGGGGGAGTTGGTCAACTGCTATGCGATCAGCGATGCCGTGGTGCTGGGGGGAGCTTTCGAGCCGATCGGGGGCCACAACGCCGCCGAGGCGGCCCAGTTCGGGATTCCGATCTTCAGCGGGCCCCATTTTTTCAACCAAAGAGATCTCTTCGAAGGGATCGAAGGGATCGAAATCGTGGACGAAAAAAACCTGGCCGAAAAGCTACGGTACCCCGGCCTCTGGAAGCCGACCCGCCTGAAGACCGTGGGCGACCCGCTGGAACGTATCGAAAAGGAGATCAGAAATGTTCTATGAAAGCGACGGCGAGAGTGTCTCTCTCAAGATCAAAGCCCAGCCGGGAGCCAGCCGCAGCGAATTTGCTGGGCTTTACGGCGAGGAGGCGATCAAGATCCGCATCGCCGCCGCTGCAGTGGAGGGGGCGGCCAACAAAGAGCTGGTCAAATTCCTCTCCAAAGCCTTCAAAGTCCCCAAAAGCTCCATCCGATTCAAGAGCGGAGAGACGGCGAAGATCAAGATTTTGCAATTCCCTTATACTGAGAAATTCGAGGAATTTCTTGGTGAATTAGAAAATAGAAAATAGAAATGAGAAATTGTGGTGCGTTGCTTTGCAACGCGGATTTACTTAACACGTAGCACCCAACACGTAACACATTTCTTGCGACGTGAGGCCCGTAGGGCCGTGCTTGCGACTTTTTCGGGCGAAGCCCTCTGAAGGATATTTATGGAAAAAGCGTACAAACTCCTGGCCGAGCAGGAGGGAATCTCCAACAAGAAAGCCAAGGAGCTCATCGACCGGGGCCTGGTCTATGTGGGAGATCAAAAAGTCAAAATCGCCAGGGCCGAGCTCCCCGACGATACCCGTTTTCGTATCGAGGAGCCGGCGGAGATACGGATCATCTACCAAGACGATGAGGTCGTAGCGGTGGACAAGCCGGCTTTTATCGACAGTTACGAGATCGAAGAGGCGATCGAAGGGGCGCAGCTGCTGCACCGCCTCGACCGGGAGACCAGCGGTGTGCTGCTCCTGGCCCGGGACGAAGCCTTCGCCAAAAAGGCGATCGAAGCCTTCCGACGGCGCCAGGTGCACAAAGAGTACGTCGCCTGGGTCGAGGGGGTGGTCGTCGAGCCGTTGGAGATCGATTGGCCGATTCATACGATCCGCAAAGGCAAAGCCTTCTCCCGTATCGACAAAAAACGGGGCAAGCCGGCCCTGACACGGGTCTGGCCCGACGAAATCCAGGGCAAAAAATCCAAAGTGCGTATCGAGATCGAGACGGGCCGCACCCACCAGATCCGGGTCCATCTGGCGCATGCGGGTCATCCGATCGTCGGCGACGAGCAATACGGCAGCCCCACCCGGGCCAAGCGCCCGCTGCTGCATGCGAAGAAAATCACGCTGCTGGGACGCAGCTACGAAGCGCCGGAACCGAAGGATATTCAGCGTTATAAATAACGCTGAATATCCGATTTTGGATTTTGGATGATGGATTTTGGATGGAGGGTAAAAAAATTGGATAGAATTTCCAAAATTTCCCTCCAAGAAAGGGTATTTCAATGTTTGATACACTGACCGACAGTTTCAAAAACGCGATCGGAAAGATCCGTTTTCATGATGATGAAAAGGCGCTCAAAAAGGCGCTGACGGAGCTGCGCAAATCGCTGCTCAAAGCCGACGTGCATCACAAAGTGGTCAAAGAGCTGGTCACGACGGTCGAGAAAGAGACCAAAGCGGCGGGAATCGGGAAAGAGGCTTTCCTCGCGGCTTTGCAAAAAGAGCTGCTGCGCATCCTCACGGCCAAAGGCAACCAGGGCTTCGTCTTCGCCTCCCGCCCTCCGACGGTGGTCCTGATGACCGGTCTGCAGGGATCGGGTAAGACCACCACCACCGGCAAGTTGGCCTATATGCTCAAGGAGCAAAAGAAAAAGAAAGTTCTCATCGCAGCGGCGGACCTGCAGCGGCTGGCGGCGGTGGAGCAGCTGCGCCAGATCGCCGATCAGATCGGCGTGGACCTCGTGGCCGACGAAAACGCCACGCCCGATGAGGTGGTCAAGAGGGCGCTCAAAAAAGCGGAGGACGAGCTCTACGATGTGCTCCTCATCGACACCGCCGGGCGCCTGGCGATCGACGAGGAGTTGATGGAGGAGCTGGCACGGATCCGGGATCTGGCCCGGCCTGACGAGATCTTCTACGTCGCCGACGCGATGACGGGGATGGATGCGGTGCGCACCGCCCAGACCTTCAAGGACAAAATCGGCATCACCGGGGTCATCCTGAGCAAATTCGACGCCGACAGCAAAGGGGGCGTCGCCCTGGGTATCGCTCATCAGGTCGGGGTCCCTCTGCGCTTCATCGGTAGCGGAGAGAAGATGCCCGATCTCGAACCCTTCATCCCCGAGCGGATCACCGGACGGCTGATGGGCGCGGGCGACATCGAAGGCCTCGCGGAAAAAACCGCCGCCGTCATCGACGAAAAGACCGCCAAGCGGGTGACACAGAAGATCAAAAAGGGGCAGTTCAACTTCAACGACTTCCTCGAACAGATGGAGCAGATGAAAAAACTGGGCTCGATGAAGTCGATCCTGGGGATGATCCCGGGAATGGGCAATATGGCCAAACAGCTCGGCGACCTCGATCTGGAAAACTCCGAAGAGGTCAAGCACATCAAGGCGATGATCAGCTCCATGACCCCCAAAGAGCGGGAAAACCCCGATCTGCTCAACAACAGCCGCAAACGCCGCATCGCCCAGGGCTCCGGCCTCAGTCAGATGGAGGTCAACCGCGTCCTTAAGCAATTCAAAAACGCCGCCAAAATGGCCAAGAAGCTCTCGGGCAAAGGCGGAATGAAGCAGATGCAGCAGATGATGCAGCAGATGCAGGGCGGGGGAGGATTCCCCGGTATTCCGCGATAACATTAGAGGTGCCCATAAGGCAAACTGCGTTATAATCACGATTGAATTTTCTCGGAAAAAGGGGTAGTAATGGAAGGTGTCTTTACCTTTATCGGTGCGATCACAGGTCACGGGGTGGGGATGGTCGTCGGCCATCTGCTGCTGGCGACGATCATCATTATGTGGCTGGCGGTCAAGGCGACAAGCAATCTCAAAGCGGTTCCCTACGGAACACAGAACGTTATGGAGGCTTACCTCGGCGGTGTCATCGCGATGGGCCGCGACGTCATCGGAGAGGAGCTCGCCCGCAAATACCTGCCGCTGGTCGCGAGCATCGGGCTTTTTGTCCTGATCAACAACATTTTGGGGATCATCCCCGGTTTCGAATCTCCCACCAACAACATCAACGTCACTCTGCCGTTGGCGCTGGTGGTCTTCTTCTACTACAACTACGAGGGGATCAAAAAGCAGGGTGTCGTCCACTACTTCGCCCACTTCGCCGGTCCGGTCAAGGCGCTGGCCCCTCTGATGTTCCCCATCGAGATCGTTTCGCATCTCTCCCGGATCGTTTCCCTCTCTTTCCGACTCTTCGGAAACATCAAGGGTGACGACCTCTTCCTTTGGGTCCTGCTGATGTTGGTGCCCTGGCTGGTGCCTCTGCCCGGCTTCTTGCTGCTCACCTTCTCGGCATTGCTTCAGACCTTTGTCTTTATGATCCTGACCTACGTCTATCTCGCCGGAGCCGTCGCTCTCGAAGAGGAGCATCCCGAGAAAGCCCCCGAGCCTGTCGTCGACACGCTGGGCGCCGTCTAAGACCTTCGCGGCTTTCGCCGATCTCATGCGGCTTCGTTCCCGTTTTCTCTCCGCACTTGTCAATTTCCTGCTCGGAGTCGCCTGGGCTCTTGCTCTCATCGGAGCACTCTCGGCGATTTTGACCTATGCTTCCTTCAGTCTGTTGGCCGCGGCGCTTCACGGCGTGATCTGGGCCACCCCCGGTCTTTTTCTCGTGCTGTGCATCGAATATCTGCTTGCCGGCTTCCAACGGACCGAAGAGTTGCAGCGCCAGGGCAGAATCCTCGATGAGCTCCTCGAAACGATCAAAAAAGACGCCTCTTCCCGATGATCCGCTACGCGATCAGCGATCCGAGTACCCTCCGTTTCGATCGTCTGGAAAGCGATTTGCTCCGTTTCGTCCGGCGGGGGGCGACGATGATCCTCTACCGCGACAAAGCCAATCCCTCCTACGCACAGAATGCGGAGCGTTTCATTGCCGAGCTGCGTCGCCGGACTTCCGCGCAGGCCCTTTTGCACACGGATGAAGTCCTTGCGGCCCGTCTCGGCGCCGATGGCGTTCATTTCCCCTCCGCAGAGCTTGAGCGAATCCCCCGGGCCAAAGCGCTCGGCCTCTACACCGTCGCCAGCACGCACACTCTGGACGAAGCCCTCCGGGCCCAGAGTCTGGGCGTCGATGCCGTGACCCTCAGCCCCCTTTTTCCCAGCCCAGGCAAAGGCCCCGCACTGGGCGTCGAACGTTTTCGCGGGATCGTCGAAAAGCTGGAGATTCCGGTAATCGCCCTGGGAGGAATCTTGGATAAGAAGAACGTTACCTGCGCATTGACAACAGGGGCGGCCGGTTTTGCTTCTATACGTTATTTCGGATGATCTGGCTTAATTAAAAGGAAGCTGTGGCTTCGTGGGAATTTCTTTGATGGGTGCTCCAAGGTAATACCCTTGTAGATCATCGAAGCCGAGGGAGGACACTTTTTCATAGACACTGCGAGAATGTACAAATTCAGCGACGGTACGCCATCCTGCCAAGCGAGCGAAGTCAAGGATGGTTTTAACAATCAGTTCAGAGTGGGAGTCATAGTCGATGCGGCGGATTAGACTGCCGTCTACTTTGAGAATATCGATATCAAGCTTGAGAAGTTTTTCGAAATTTGAATAGCCGCTTCCGAAATCATCGATGGCGATTCGACATCCTCGACGTTTGACCGAATCGATAAAATCGGAGACAATTTCATAATCTTTGATTTTCTCGGTTTCGAGTAGCTCAAAAATAATCCGCTTTCCCAGTGCAGGGTTGCGGTCAAGAAGTGAGAGGATACGCTCTCGATCTTCAGAATTGTCAATATCGTCTGCTTCCAGATTGATACTGAAGAAATAAGGGTATTTTGCGGCATTTTCCAGAGTTTTTTCTAAAATTCTTACGGTGATTTCGCCACTGAGTTTTGCTTCTTTAGCGACAGGAATAAACTGGGAAGGTTGCATGATCTCTTTTCCACTTCTTTGTTCGATACGGGCCAGCGCTTCAAATTTGTCTATGCGTCTTTCCTTCAGGTTGTAAATGGGTTGGAAATAGGGGAGGAGAGTATCTCTCTCCAATGCATTGCGTACGCTGCGTAGTATCTGTATGTTGTTGGCAATCTCTTCCCTGTTGTCCATGCTGTCTCGATAAAGTACATAGCGTCTTCTTTGTGAATTTTTTGCAAATTTCAAAGCCATGTCAGCCGTTTCAAAAAGCCAACTTTTTCTCTCGCTTGCTCCCAAAACAAAATTCAGATCGATTTGTAGATCCTCGATGACAACCTGAAGATTTTCCAATGCATCGTGAAATTCCTGAAGCAGAGTCTCTAGTGCTTGGGAAAGGTTCTCTTTTTCGAAGAGAATACCGAAATCGTCCCCTCCAAGACGGTAGTGATTGGCTTGAAGCGAGGAGGGAGTAAATTCGATGAGTTTGCGGGCGACACTCTCGAGGACTTTATCCCCTATACGGGTTCCATAGAATTCGTTGATGTGCTTGAAGCGTTCGATGTTCGTCAGAATCAATACTGGATGTCTCATTTTATGTTTTTGCTGCTGATAGGCGAGCCTATTGCCTAGACCGGTCAGTGAATCGGTGATAAGAGAAGTTTCAAGTTCTCTCTTCATGCGTTTGAGTCGACGGTTTTCCCTATCAATCCAGAAAATGAAAATAAGTACGATGAAGAGTGAAAAAAGGTAAAGCAGTAGCAGAAGTTGATTGGTACGATTGATCTCTATAAGTTCGCGGGCGGATTCGCGTTGAAACTCTTCATTGAGAGTAATGAGATCTTTTTGTAGCCGATTGTGTAGAAGACGACGTAAAAGCCGAACGTATTGTGGAAAAGTTTTGACATAATTCTTCAAATGTTCCTCGAGTATTTGAAGAAGATGTTTGCGTGGACCTTTAAAACTGTTGTCAAAACGCTGTAAGCGGTCGAGGTAGGTACGAATATCGGGAAGGAAGTCCGTATCTTTGGCGTTGCTTGCCAAGAAAATAGTTGCATTGATCTGTGAAAGCAGGAGGAGAGTCTTGCGTTCGATCGGTTTGCCGGTGTCGAAAAGCTTGTGAGCTTTTAGTTGAAGAGTGGGGATGTAGATTATGCTGTTTTTCAGTGAGGCGTTGAGTGTGAGATAGTGTTCAATGTTCTGACTGTAACTCTCGAAATGCTCTGAGAAAGCTTGCAGTTTTTTTCGGGTTCCTAGATGAATGTGACTTAGAAGATAGTCGGAATGTTCAAGGTTCTGTATCTGTTTTCTCATTTGTGCAATCAGATGGTGGACACTATCATAGTTGTAATAAAGAAATGAGGAATTGCTGAGAATTTCACTTTCCAAAGCGTAAAAATCGGTCTGAAGCTGTTGAAGAGTGTTCTGAGTGTTCAAATTGCTGCTGAAATAGTTTTTGAGAGAATGGTCACTGTAAAGGAAAAGGCTGACTCCTGTAGCGGCTGCCAAAAGTGTTAGAATAATTCGAACTATTGTCATCCCCATCTCAATTCTTTTTCCCATGCAGAATTTGGGGAGTTTCTCCGGTTAGGGTTTTCAAAAAAGCGATGAGGGAGCGGATCTCTTCGTCATTGGGTACGAATCCGAGATTATGATAGGCGATTTTTCTCAGAGCTTCCCGAAGAGTCGGAACACTTCCGTCGTGGAAATAGGGTGCAGTCAGGGCTATGTTTCTCAGGGTGGGGACTTTGTAGACATTTTTGTCATTTTCCCGGTGAGTTAGTGCATAGAGATCGGGGTTATAAGGACGCCAGGGATAAGGATTGATAAGTCCCATTTTTTGAAAACTGTTTCCTCCCAGATTTACGCCGTTATGGCAGGTGATGCATCCGATTTTTTTGAAAAGTTTGTATCCCCGGAGTTCGAGAGGGGTGAGTGTGGTTTCATGGCGGAGATAACGGTCGAAACGACTGTTGGGTGTAGTGAGAGCTTTCTCGAATTCGGCGATCGCATCGCTCATGTCCTCAAAGGTGGCAGGACGATGATAAAGAGTGAGAAAAAGTTTGGAGTAGGAAGGGTCCCTCCGAAGATATCGGACGATCCGGGAAGAATCCATTGCCATCTCATTGGGGTTATGGATCGGTAGAGGGACTTGATCTTTCAGATTTTTTGCTTCCCCATTCCACATTTGTCGAAAATTGAAAACACTGTTAAATACTGTTTGGGCGTTGGTGTGGCCTTCCCGTCCCCGAATACCAATAGAAACAGATCGGTTTTCAGCTCCATTCTGCGGTTGATGGCATTGGACACAGGCAACGGTCCCATCGTCCGAGAGTTTCGGATCAAAAAAAAGTTGTTTACCTAGTTTGGCTTTGGCATAATTGTAATCGATGTGCAGAGGGATCGGTCGCAGAACGTTCTGTGCTTCCACCGACAAGAAAGCCCCTGCCATCCATACTATTATTAATGATTTCAGTAAATATCCGATTTTATTCATGATATTATCCTATCGAAAAGAGTTGTGGTTTCTGATGAGTTTGAATTTGCTTCAAATCGAGTTGTATTCTTTGGAAGGAAGAAAACGGTAAAGCAACCTGGAGGCAGATAGGATAATTTGGTTCAAATGAGTGAAAAGGTATAATCAATATTCATGTTCGAGAAGGGATATTCCGACCTTTCCAAAAATTTGTCATCAGGAAGTTCACAATGTTCGAAACCGTCATCGGACTCGAAGTCCATGTCCAGCTCAATACCCGCTCCAAGATCTTCTGCTCATGTCCGACCAGTTTCGCGGAACATCAGAACAAAAACACCTGTCCCGTCTGCCTGGGCTTACCCGGTGCGTTACCGGTGCTCAATGTCGAAGCGGTCAAAAAGGCGATGAGTTTCGGCTACGCCGTCAACGCCACCGTCAACCGCCGCTCCATTTTCAACCGCAAAAGCTACTTCTATCCCGACAGTCCCAAGGCGTATCAGATTTCGCAGTTTGACGTTCCCATCGTTCAGGACGGAGAGCTTTTTGTCGTCAAGGAAAACGGCGAAGAGAAGCGCGTCGGGATCACCCGGGCGCATCTGGAGGCCGATGCGGGCAAAAACATCCACGACGGGGAGATCTCCAAAGTCGATCTCAACCGTGCCGATACCCCGCTGCTGGAGATCGTCAGCGAGCCCGACATGCGCTCCAGCGAAGAGGCGGTCCTCTATCTGCGCAAACTGCACGCCATCGTCCGCTATCTCGACATCAGCGACGCCAATATGCAGGAGGGGTCTTTCCGGTGCGACGTCAACGTCTCCATTCGACCCAAAGGGCAGGAGGAGTACGGGACCCGGGTCGAGATCAAAAACCTCAACTCTTTCCGCTTCGTCAAACAGGCGATCGACTACGAAGTGGAGCGTCAGATCGAAGCGTGGGAGGACGGCGTCTACGTGCAGGAGGTTTGGCAGGAGACCCGGCTCTACGATACGGCGAAGGGAGAGACCCGTTCGATGCGCGGCAAAGAGGAGAGTGCGGACTATCGCTATTTCCCCGATCCGGATCTGCGTCCCGTCATCGTCACCGACGCGATGATCGAAGAGGCGAAGAAGATCCCCGAATTGCCCGACGAAAAGGTGGCACGCTATGTCGAGGATCTCGGGATCAAGCGCGAAGACGCGCTGGTGATCACCGCGCAAAAGGAGCTCGCCGCCTATTTCGAAGCGACGATCGCGGCAGGCGCTCCGGCCCGTTCGGCCGTCACCTGGTTGACCAGCGAACTTCTGGGCCGGCTCAACAAGGCGGGGGTCGATATCTCGAACTCTCCGGTTGATGCCGAGACGCTGGGTCGGCTCATCACCCGGATCGAGGATGGGACCATCTCCGGCAAAGGCGGCAAGGAGCTCCTGGACCATTTGATGGAAAACGACGAACGGGATCTCGATCTCCTCATCGAGAAGCTGTGTCTCAAACAGCTCAGCGACGACGGGGCGATCCTGGCGATCATCGATGAAGTCCTGGCGGCCAACGCTGACAAGGTCGAAGAGTATCGGGGCGGCAAAGAGAAGCTGCTGGGCTTTTTCGTCGGGCAGGTGATGAAAGCCAGCCGCGGCACGGCCAATCCCGGCAAAGTCAACCAGCTCCTCAAAGAGCGTCTGCACTCCTGATCCGATGGGCAAAGGTTTTCGCAAACGGCTCGAGTCGGGGATCATCCACTGGGCGATCCGCCTCAACCGGTCGTCCCGCTATCGGCATATCCGTAAAACGGTGCGGGATCTTCTGGAAAACCCCAAAAATCCCTACAAACGATTTTTTGACTCCTTTATCATCTTTCTGATCCTCAGTTCGGTCTTTATCCTGATCTGGGAAGTCAAGCACCCCGTCCCTCTTTGGCTCGACTACTACGACATCTATTTCGTCTCTCTCGTTTTTTTGGTCGAATACATTCTAAGGCTTTGGATCTCCAGCGACCTGACGGGTGAATTGGTCGAAGAGTACGAAAAAGCGGTGGCGGTGGGCCGGGATTTCCGGGTGGGGCCCGCACTGCTGCGCGGGATCAAAAAGAAGCTTGCCTATATGGTGACACCCGCGGCGATCGTGGACCTGTTGGCGATCCTGCCGGCTTACCGTCCTTTGCGGGTTTTGCGGATCTTCGTCCTCTTTAGATTTTTGAAACTCCTGCGCTATACCCGCAGTATCAACCAATTCGTCGAAGTGTTGGCGACCAAGCGCTTCGAACTGCTCACCTTGTTGGGATTGCTCTTTTTCGTTACGCTGACGGGGGCGATTGCCATCTACATCCTCGAAGATATGCACAATCCCAACATCAACAACCTTTTTGAAGCGATCTACTGGTCGCTCGTGACGATCACGACGGTGGGCTACGGGGACATCGCTCCGGTTTCGGAGATGGGGCGCTTGATCGCGATGATCATCATCCTGCTCGGGGTGGCGATGATCTCCTTTGCCACCTCGGTGATCGTTTCGGCCTTTTCCGAGAAGCTGCACGAGCTCAAAGAGGAGCGGATCGTCGAGAGCATCAACCGCACGGCGGAGTTTCTGATCATCTGCGGCTACGGGCAGATGACTAAAATGTTCTTTCGCCAGGCGGAAGCCAAGCGCTACAACTACATCATCCTCGACAAGGACCCCGAACGGGTCCAGGAGGCGATCCACGACGGCTACGACGCGATCGTCGACGACGCCAGCCGCCACACGACCCTCTCGCGTTTCAACGTCAAAAATTCGAAAGTCACGGTGCTCTGTATGTCGCACGACGATGTGGAGAACATTTACATCACGCTCAACGCCAAAAGCATCGATCCGAGGATCCGGGTCATCGCCCGAGCGAGTTCCCCGAGAATCGTCAGCAAATACGAGAGGGCGGGGGCCGATCACGTTCTGCTGCCCAACCAGGCCGCCAGCACGATGATGGTCTTTGCGATTCTCAAGCCGATCATCTACAAAGCGATCCACGCGATTTTCACGGGACAGAATGTGGCGCTTTTGGATGAGATCCGCGTGCACGAACACAGCTCACTCATCGGAGCCACGGTGGGCAGCATCAATTTTCGGGCGTACAAACTGATTCTTATCGGCGTACAGAAAGTTCGTGAAGATCGTTTCATTTTCAACCCCGAAGATACCCTCGTTCTCGAAGAGGGAGATGTTTTGCTCGTGATGGGACACAAGGCCAGCACGGCCTATTTCCGTGAGAGCAGTTGCCTGGATGAAAAGGGATGTTTGCGATGAGTAAAGAGCAGATTTTTCTCTTCGGTTACGGGAAGTTCGGGCGAAGCATCGCCGACGATCTGGTGGAGCACGATGCGGAGGTGGTCTTGATCGAATCGGACGAGGAACGCTACCACGAAGCGCTAAAGACCCACCGTTTCGAGCGCTGTATCCTGATGGATGTCACCGACGATGCGGCGCTCGAGGAGTTGCCGGTGCGGGTAAATGAGCAGTTGGTCTGCGTGATGGACGACGACCATCTCAACGTCTTTTTGGTGCTCTCCCTGCGGGCGATCTTTCCCCAAAGCCAGATTTTGGCGATCTCCGACTCGATCCACGCCACCCGCAAACTCAAAATGGCGGGGGCCAACAAAGTGATCGATCTCTACGCCATCAGCGCCAACCGGATCCACAACATTCTCAACAAACCCATCGCCACCCGTTTCCTCGAAGGCTTTCTCAACGCGGATCACGAGTACAGTTTCCGGGAGATCGTCATTCCCGAAGGCTCTTTTCTCCACGGACGGACCCTGGAGGAGATCGATTTTCGCCGTTACGGGGTGATCTTCGTCGGAATGATCGACGTGGAATTGGGCAACAGTTTCATCTTCGTTACGACGGGGCTGGAACACAAACTGGATGCGGGGGACATCATCGTCTGCATCGGCCACGACGAAGATCTGGACCGTTTCGAAAAGATAATACATAACGCGGAGGAGGAGGCGGAATGAAATTGGCGATTGTCGGAGCGGGAAAATGGGGACGGGCGCTGAACCACGCCTACGGGATGAAAAACGAGGTGGTGATCACCTCCCGCCGGCGGCATCCGGATCTGGAGAATTTCGTCTCCGTGGACGAAGCGCTGCGCCGGGAGTATCTGATCTTGGCGATTCCCGCCCAGTTCGTCCGGCACTGGATGCAGGAGCATTTCGTCGATCGGGGGCAGAAGATCCTCGTGGCCGCCAAGGGGATCGAAGTGAGCAGCGGTGCACTGCTCAACGAGATTTTCGAAAGTTTCCTTCCTCTCGATCGGCTCGCCTATCTCTCGGGGCCTTCTTTTGCTGCGGAGGTGATGCGCTCCTTGCCGACGGCACTCGTGGTCAGCTCCCTCTCCCCGAGTCTGGCGGAGGCCTTCGCCGGGGCGCTGCCCGATTTCATCAAAGGCTATACCGATGACGATGTCACCGGCGCGGAGGTGGGCGGAGCCTACAAGAACGTCATCGCCATCGCCGGAGGGGTTTGCGACGGATTGAAACTGGGCAACAACGCCCGCGCGGCGCTTATCTCTCGGGGGCTGGTGGAGATGGCGCGTTTCGGGGCACATTACGGAGCCCGAGAACGCACATTCCTCTCTCTAGGCGGTGCGGGAGACCTCTTTTTGACGGCCAGCAGCACGCTTTCGCGCAACTACCGGGTGGGACTGGGCCTGACACAGGGAAAGAGGATCGACGCCATTCTCGAGGAGCTGGGCGAAGTGGCCGAAGGGGTCGGCACCGCTGAAGCGCTGCAACGTATCGCCGAGCGGGAGGAGCTCTACCTTCCCATTGCCGCCGAAGTCTACCGGATGCTCCGAGAGGGAAAGTCACCGCGGGAGAGCCTGCACGACCTGCTCGGATCCTGAACGTCTCTTCCATTCTTTTATCCCCTTTTGGGTAATATCTTAATAATTTGTCAACAAGGAAAAAGCCGATGAACGCACCGTTGCTGATCGAAGTGGGCGTCGAAGAGCTGCCTGCTCTTCCGCTCCTGAAAACTCTTCCTTCCATCGAAAATTCGTGGAAAGAGATTCAAAAATCCCGGCATCTGGAGAGCGATTTTCGTTTTCTCTACACTCCTCGGCGTCTAGTCATCGAGGCGGAGGCTTTTCCTCTGCGTCAATCCGACAGCGTCGAAGAACTCTTCGGCCCGCCGGCAGAGATCGCGATCCGCGACGGCAAACCGACGCCGGCGGGGGAGGGGTTTGCCCGAAAGTGCGGTGTGGCTTTCGAGGAGCTTCAGCGCCTGAAAAAGGGGGATCGGGAAGTGCTCTACTACCGCCGGGAAGTGCCGGGCCGGGAGACGGAGGCGTTGCTGCCGGAGATGGTCCGTGAGTGGATCGCTTCGATGAACTTCGGCAAGATGATGCGCTGGGGCGATCGGCACGACGAATTTATTCGCCCCGTGCGCTGGCTCCAGGTCCGCCTGGGAGATCGCAGCGTCCCCGCGGAGCTCTTCGGCGTCTCCTCCGACACACGAACCTATCTGCACCGCATGGTGAGCTTCGAACCGGTGGAAGTTCCCGAGATCAGGAGCTTTGATAAGATTCTGGAGGAGGGGAAAGTCGTTCTCGATCCTGCCGGACGCCGGGAGATGATTCGCACAGATTTTGCCGCCATCGAATCCGAAAGCGGCCTGAGGATCGAAGAGGACGAAGCGCTGCTCAATGAGGTGGTGGCCATCACCGAATATCCCAGAGCCCTGATGGGGAGCTTCGACGAGAAATTCCTGGAGTTGCCTCCGGAGGTGATCGTCACCTCGATGAAAGAGCATCAGCGTTATTTCCCGGTCTTCGATGCGGAAGGAAATCTCTCCAACCGTTTCGTCGTGGTCAGCAACGCCGTGACCGACGATTACAGCCAAGTCATCGCCGGCAATGAGCGCGTCCTGCGCCCCCGGCTGGAGGATGCCCTCTTCTTCTATCGCAACGACCTGAAGCGGGGACTCACGATCGAAGGGTTGGAAAAGATCCAGTTCATCGACGGCTTGGGGACTCTGCTGGACAAAGTGAATCGCGAACGCAACATCGCGCTGCGTCTGACGGGCATCTATATGGATCGACTCGAAGAGGAGACGGGCCGCAGCCCCCTTGACATCGAAGAGCTGATGGATCGGGCCGTCACGTTGGCCAAAGCGGATCTGTTGACGGAGATGGTCTACGAATTTACGGAACTGCAGGGGCTGATGGGATACTACTATGCCCAGGCTCTCGGGGAGGATCCCCTGGTCTGCACCGCCATCAAAGAGCAGTACCGGCCCGAAGGAGAGGGGGCGGAGTTGCCGACGACCGTCTTTTCGTCGATTCTGGCGATGGCGATCAAACTCGATACTCTGCTGGGGCTTTTCAGTGTCGGGAAGATTCCCACAGGATCGAGAGATCCTTTCGCCCTGCGCCGGGCGGTCAACGGGATCATCCGCATCGTGACCCGTTTCGACCTGAGTTTCGATATTCCCGCGATTCTCGACCTCCTGGCCGATCAGTACGCACCTTTCGATCGGAAACGGCTGGAGGAGTTCATTTTGGAGAGGATCTACAAATCCCTGCGTGCCAATCCCTCCCTTATCGCCGCGGTCCTTGCGACGGGAGAGCGGGACATCGACGAAATCGCCAAAAAAGTCGAAGCGCTCAAAACGATTCTGGAGCGGCCGGAGGCCCGGGAACTCTTTACGACATTCAAACGGGTAGCCAACATATCGACGGAAGTGGATCTCTCCGGTGAACTTCCCGTCGATCCGACGCTTTTTCAAGCCGAGGAGGAGCGCGCACTCTGGGAAGCCTATCGTGAAGTGGCCGCCGGCAAATACCGCGACTACAAAGAGGAGCTTGAAGCTCTCTTCTCTCTCAAGCCCCGTCTTGATGCCTTCTTCGACGCGGTGCTGGTCAATGCCGAAGAGGAAGAGCTCCGACGCAATCGGCGGCACTTGGTGGCGTCGATCTATCGCAGTTTCCTGACGATCGCGGATCTGAAAGAGATCTCCGTATGAGTCGGCAGGCGCAGCGGGCGGGTTTCGTCGCCGTCGTGGGACGGCCCAACGCCGGGAAAAGTACGCTGCTGAACCATCTCGCGGGCGAAAAACTGGCGATGGTCTCCAAAAAAGCCCAGGCGACGCGCAAGCGGATGAACATCATCGTCATGCACGACAACGCGCAGATCATCTTCGTCGATACGCCGGGCTTGCACGAGAAAGAGAAACTTCTCAACCAATTCATGCTGGAAGAGGCGCTCAAAGCCGTCGGAGACGCCGATTTGATCCTCTTCCTCGCTCCGGCTTCCGATTCGATCGAAGCCTACGAAGAGTTTCTCGAAAAGATCGCCCGCAAAGAGACGCCCCATCTCGTCGTTTTGACCAAAACCGATCGGATCAGCAACGAAAAGCTTCTCAAAAAGATCGGAGAGTATCAGAAGTACCAGGATCGTTTCGAAGCGCTGATCCCTTATTCGGTCAAGCGGGAAGGGGACAAAAAACAGTTGCTCGACGCGGTCGCTTCCCGCCTCCCGGAACACCCCTGGCTTTTCGATCCCGAGCTGTTGACCACGGAGACGATCCGTGACATTTACAGAGAGTTAATCCGCGAAGCCCTCTTCGAAAAACTGAGCGAAGAGATCCCCTACGAAAGCGACGTCGTCATCGACCGGGTGGAAGAGGGGGAAACGATCGATCGGGTCTACGCGACGATCATCACCGAGAAAGAGACCCAAAAGCGGATGATCATCGGAAACGGCGGAGAGTCGATCCGCCGGGTGGGCTCCTACGCCCGGAAACTGATGGAGACTTTTTCCGGAAAAAAAATTTATCTCGATCTGCATGTCGTAGTGCGCAAGGGTTGGAGTCGGGACAAAAAGGCTTTGGAAAAGATCGGGTATTATTTTTAAGCAGAAAAATTTTATCGATTAAGCGTGGATTTATATTATAACATATATAATCAATTAGGTAAACGAAGTATAAATAGGGGCTCGGTATGAAAAATGGGGAGCGACGTTTTCAGAGTATCGTCTCGATCGACGAATACAACGCAAGGTATTATAAATATGAAGACGGCGAGCTGAAGAGCCTGAACAAACTTCAGTTCAAAAAACGCAATTACTATACAAGTTTCATCGCAAACAAAGATTTGATTATCGCTCCGGTCTCGATCAGCCGGAATATCGAGGACGAAGATATTGCGGGAGCGCTCGAAGATAAAGCCTATGACGAATTGGGTCTTGATCCCGCCGTTGATTATATCATTCATTATCAGGAGACTCAGGGTGAGGGAGAGGGGCGCAATTTTCAGCTTTTCATCCTCGAAAAAGATCGGTATACCGAACTCTTTTCCTCCATTCGTCAGAGTCTCCGGTATGTGGATCTTATTCTTCCCGCACCATTGCTTTACCGGGCACTTTACGACTATGAGCTCGTTGAGAGTCGTAAAGTTCATTGTTTTCTCTATTTCACGAATTACGATGCCACTATTACCTTCTACCGTAACGGTAGCTATCTCTATTCCAAATCAATCAATTATTCATTGAGCCAGCTCTACGATCGATACTGTGAAATTGCCGGAAAAACAGTCGATGAAAAGCAGTTTTTCAGAATTTTTCAGAAAGAGGGTGTCAAAACGACGCACTTGGAATTTCAACAGAATCTGATCAAACTCTTTAACGAAATATTCATCACGATCAATGATGTTGTCATCTATACCAAGCGGGCTTACAAGGTCGATGTAATCGACCAAATGTACATTGGGAGTGAATTAGGCCCGATCAGTGGTGCCGACGAATATGCCCAGAATTATCTAGGGCTCTACTCCAGCTCCATGTTTTTTGATTTCGGGATTAAGAGTGATGAGTGGTATGTTGATCAGCTGCACTATATGATGGTCCTTAGTGCACAAAAGTATTGGGAAGAGCCTGAAACGTTCATAAACTTTACCCGCTATCCCCGTCCGCCGGCCTTTCCGAAACGGGCAAGCGGGCAATTCATTCTCGCGTTGTTAGCGGCGATACTTCTTGCTTCCTCCTACCCACTCTATTTCCTCGTCTCCTCCTATCTGCTTGATTTTAATAATCTGAGATTGAAGAAACAGGAGAGAGCTCTAAGTGCCGAAGTGAGAAAATACAAATCTATTCTTGGGAAAAAACGAGCCGAAATCAAAAAATTGAAAGTAGAGATATCCAAGCTTAAAAAGGTTTATACAGGCAAAGAGAAAACACTTCAGTCTGTTTATGAAAAGAAGGTCAATTATCGATTGAAATCCAATCAATTCGCTCTTTTTGCAAAGGATTTGGCTCGTTTCAACGTCAACAGCGACCGCTTCAGAAATTTGGATAATCTTTATAGCATTTCATTGATTTCCCCCAGTGATCGAAACATCACAAGTCTTGTCAAATACATAACGAGAAACTATAAAAATGAAATAAAGACCATCGACATCGACCGCATAGAGAAAGATGAAAATAACTCCATGTATCGAGGAACTTTGAAGGTGAATATAAAATGAAAAATGATGTTCATATTCTTGAGGACTTAGACAATTACTTTGCGAAAAAGAGCGAGACAGAACGGTGGATGATCATTCTGGGAATCGCTGCAATGGTAGGATACATCCTCTATCTCTACCTCTATCCATATGCAGAGAGCCGCTATAAAAGCAGTCTGAGAGAGAAAACAACGCTTGAGAGGAAAATCAAGAGTGACACTCTCTATTTACGGTCAATCACAGTCAATGGAAAACGAAACTACTACATAAACAAATATAATGACGATATTCACAAATTGAAGGCTCAGATACTTGATTATAGACAACGTATCGCAATGCTTGATAAAAGCTTTAAAAAGCTCTCCGAAGTTTTGTTCAATCAACAGAACTGGTCCAAGTTTCTTGATTCTATTTCAAAACGCGCACAGCAAAATGATGTGAAGTTGCTTCGCCTGGATAACCAGTATGTTCATGACAAAAACAGTTTCGGACATGTTCTGGAAGTCGGAATTCGTTGTGAAGGGAAATTTCAGGGAATTCTGTCATTCCTAAACGATCTGGAACAAAACAAGCTCGTTACGGATGTCACGGCGAGTGACATCAAGGTTGCTCCGGATCAAAAAAATATTCTGGCCGATATCAATATTTCCGTCTGGGGGGTCAATCGATGAAATCTGTTACTTCTGCCGCTCTCCTGCTCACATTCTGTCTCCCGATCCAGGCAGAACTTAGTGTGAAAAAGATTGGGATGATGGTCGAGAAAATCCAGAGCAAACGGATAGGGAAACACTCCATTGATTTCATCAAAGTTCCCTCCGTATTTGTAGTACTCTCTACGGAAGAGAATCGGACAAAACATCCTATTGTTCGTGCACATGAGAAGGCGGAGAAGCTTGTTCTCAAAGCTATCGTGAATGATCGGGCTTTTATCAACGGTAAGTGGGTTGGTCTTGGAGACAAAATACTCGGGTACAGGGTGGAAAGAATCGAAGGAAATGAAGTACTTCTGAAAAAAGAGCACAAAAGCGTACGTCTCTACTTTCAGGAGAGAAACCAAAGCAAAGCAATACAAATCAGCAAGGGGTAATGGAAATGAAATTGTTCAAAAGAGTATTATTTGGCTTTTTGATGGCCGGGAGCATCTTTCTGCAATATGCAAGTGCGGAAACGAATTGTGTCAACCGCCTTTTTAATGTCACAATTAGTGACAGTCTGACGATCGAAGATGCCATCGATAACCTGGCAGAGACCTGCGGTCTGACGGTTGTTGTGAAAGATTCCGGTGCCCGTCACAAACTTAAGAAAAAACTCTATTACGTCAAGCTGAAAAATGCAACTTTAAAAAGTTTCCTGGATACAATCCTTAAAGATAACGATCTTAACTATTCACTTCGAGGAAATAAACTGTCGATATCCTATCTTGTAACCAGGACCTACAAAGTGCATTACGTTACCGGACAGAGGTCCGGACAGAGCAGTGCCAATGTTCAGGTGGCGGGAGGTGCCAGCAGTTCAAGCAGCACCGCCGCCGGAACGGGGAAAGGGTCGACGATTACGATTAAGAGTGATCAGGAATTCCAGTTCTGGGGGACCATCAAAGATGAAATTCACCGGATTCTTAATACAGCCGGTGACGGCAGCATCCACTTTACGAAAGTAGGCAACGCATGGATCGGTCCTGACGGTCAAAAATGGGAGTACAATCCGCTTGAACCTGTTATCAATCCCGAAGCAGGTCTTGTAACCGTCACAGGAACTTCTAGACAATTGGAGAGGGTTGATCGTTACATTGCGACGTTGATGAAACAGGTGAAGACTGAAGTAATGATCGATGTCAAAATTCTCGATGTACGTCTTGACAAAAGTAAAAGTCTAGGAATCGACTGGGGAAAAATTTACGATACTTCGATTACCTTTACGGGCAACTATCAAGGAAAACTTGGGAAGGGAGATAGTGGAAACCCCAGTGGGGGAGGAGGCGGAGCTTTCTCCTTTGCGATGGCGGGAGATTTGACCGGCGTCTTTAAATTTCTCAACACTCAAGGAGATGTCACGGTTGTCTCCAGCCCCCGGGTCATGACACTAAATAATCAACCCGCGATGATCAGCGTCGGACAAGAGATTTTCTACAAACTCAAAACAACTAACAAAGTAGGCGGATCGGATACGGCAACATCGGAAAATGAAACGGTAGAATCTGTCTTTGCGGGTATTTTACTTGATATTACTCCCGAAGTGGATTCTCGGGGAATGATTACTTTGAAGATAAATCCGTCAATTACTTCCTTGGCAGACGAAGAGCAAAAGAAACATTTGACAAATTTGACCATGCCTCCGAATATCAAACGTCGGCAAATCTCTTCAGTGATTAAAGTACACGACGGGAATCATGCAATTTTGGGAGGGCTTATAACCCGAAGCAAGGGAACAACCACAGACAAAATTCCCTTGTTGGGAGAAATCCCTATTCTCGGATATGCATTCAAACGAGAAGAAATTCTCGATTATACGGATGAACTTGTTATCATAATCACACCGCATATCGTACGGAATCACCGTAACGTAACGTTGAGAGACCTGGGTTACAAAAGTCTAAAATGAGTTATCGCTACACGGATGCGAAACAGGCTTTTGTCGATGAAGTAAAGACTGATGAGTATATTGAACTGGAAGGGAGTAGACGGGCTTTTCGGCAGTTGGGGCACAGTCTTAGTAAATCAACAAAGATGGTTTTGATTTACGGGAAACCAGGAACAGGGAAAACCCTCCTTCTTCATCGCCTCTATGAAAAGAAGCGGGAAAAGATGGAAATTCATCTTCTTGATATTCCAAGTGGAACGCGGCGTGAATTCTATCGAAAACTTTTTCGTATTTTTACAGGCAAAGAGATGCCTTTGAAAACCAAGGTTGATTTCGAAACCTTCGTGGCGTTTGCTCGAAGTATCAAAGGAAAACGAAACATAGTCGTGCTTTTGGATGAAGCACAAATGTACCCCAAAGAGATGTTGGAAGAGATCCGTGTGCTCTCCGATACCGGAAGTATCAAATTCGTCATTGCCCTGCACAAAACCGAGGACGAGGATCTTGTCGCCAAAAAACATTTTCAATCCCGCATTTGGGAAACGATAGAATTACGCAACGCGACTCCTCTTGAACTCAACGCTTATATCCACAAACGACTTATACAGCATGGTCATAATGAATTGGCCTCTTTGTTTAAGGACCGACACATCAGATTGATCCATCGATGGACTGAAGGGAATTTCAGAGAGTGCAATAAACTTCTCTATACGCTCTTCGAAATTTACGAGTATTATGGTAAACATGATCCCCAAAAGATCGATTACAATAAAATTTCCATCAAATACCTGGAAATGGCAGCGATCAAAACAGGATTTATCCATGTATGATATTGAGGAACTGGAAGAGCAATGGAAACGTTATCGACGAAAAAAATTGTTGCGTCGATTGGCGTGGGCGCTGTCGCTTGTCATTGTCCTGATGCTCCCTCTTCTTTATGTCGAAGTCTATCAGGGAAAGAGAAAATCACTTGATAGAAAAAACGTACATACAGCCATAAAGTCTGAAGACAGCACATCAAAACAGAATCTTAGCGTTTCGACAAAGCAAAAAACAGGGAAGATCCAAAGAGAGATAAAAGCCGTTCCTTTGCTTCAGACAATCCCCCCCTCAATGAAGGAAGAGAGGCATCCGAAGGAAAAACCTGTTCGCCCGAAAATGAAAATCACATTTACGGATGAATCCTCAAAAGAGATGACTCCGGTAAGAAAAGGGGGAACGGTCGAACTCAGTATGGTGAAACGTAACGACACGGCTGTGATTCGATCGATCGAAAAACGTTTTCCTTTGAGTCATGATTATGATGATGCTATGTATCTCGCCAAATACTACTACAGTAAACATCGCTACAAAAAAGCCGAATATTGGTCGATGCAGGCCAATGTCGTCGACAGTTCAAAAGTGGAGAGTTGGATTCTCTTTGCTAAGTCGAAAGCGAAACGGGGACATCGAACGGAAGCGATTCGTATCTTGCAGCGCTATTACGACAATACAGGAGATCCTCAAGTCAAACTCTTAATTGACGCGATGAGAAAAGGAAGAAAATTCTAAATCTCTGAAAAAGCACTATAATAATATATCAATTCAGAAATTTTGTGAGAGGATGATATGGCCGGATTGATAGAACAGATGATTCGTGACGGTGTGGTGACGAAAGAGCAGGTCGGACAGCTGGTACGTAGACGTCCTCCACTGAAAATAAATCTGAGCAATATGATTCGGGAAAAAATCCTGGATATTAAAACGATCCAGGAGTATGTCAGTCGCAAGATTCGACAAGGAGGCCTCAGCCTGGACAAATTGTCTGACTTGGAGCGTGAGGGAATTCCGATCGAGCCCATTATGGAAAAGGTCGCCAAAGAGTTGCATATCCGTTACGTTGATCTCGACGATGTCGAGGTGGATATGCAACTTTTCAGCCGCGTGCCTTATGCTCAGCTGATGCGTTACCGAGCTATTCCGGTCGAGGAGACTGATCTGAATGTGCTGGTGGTTTTCGAGGATCCGTTGGACATGGGGGCGCAGGATGCCCTGCAGCGACTTTTCCCTCGCAAACCGCTTCAGGTGGCTATGTCCCATCCGAAAAAGATTCGTGAGTTTCTTCAACGGATGGAGATTTCCGAAAGCCTCAAAGAGTACGTCGATAATATTCGAAAAGATTTGCGTGAAGGGGGGAATGAAAGAGAAGAGGGAGAATCCCCCGCCGTTTTGAAATTGATCGAATTGATCTTTAAAAATGCCATTGTTAACCGAGCAAGTGATATCCATATCGAAGCGACAGAGAAAAACTGCATTGTCCGAGATCGTATCGACGGAATGTTACAGCAGAGTTTTATTTTCGACAAGGATATTTTCAGTCCTCTGGCTTCCCGGATCAAACTCTTGGCGAACCTGGATATTGCAGAAAAACGCAAACCCCAGGATGGTCGGATCACAACCAAGGTAATGGATAAAGAGTTCGATTTTCGGGTTTCGACCTTGCCGACACTTTTGGGAGAATCGATTGTCCTGAGGATACTTGACAAAAGTAAGGTTCTGGTTCGACTGGAAGATGCGGGTATGAGTGAATTTTGTTATGAACGTTTCACGCAGGCGATCAAAGTACCGTACGGAATTGTTCTGGTTACCGGGCCGACCGGAAGCGGTAAAACCACCACGCTTTACGGAGCCCTTAATGCCATCAAAGATGTCAAAGACAAAATCATCACGGTTGAAGATCCGGTGGAGTATCAAATGGCGGGCATCCAACAGGTTCAGGTGAATGCTCATGCCGGATTGACCTTTGCGGCGGCGCTGCGTTCTATCCTGCGTCAGGATCCCGACAAGATCATGATCGGTGAAATTCGGGATACGGAGACGTTACGTATTGCGATCCAGGCTGCTTTGACAGGACACTTGGTTCTCTCCACCCTCCATACCAACGATGCGATCAGTGCGGTGACGCGGATCATTGATATGGGGATCGAGAGTTATCTTGTCAGCGGTGCACTGGTTGCCATCCAAGCTCAGCGGCTTGTTCGGAAGATATGCCCCTATTGCAAAACCACCGAAACACTGACACCAAACGTTCTCGAAGAGATCCGACCCTATCTTGGAGAGAAGGTTCCTACGTTTTATCATGGAGAAGGGTGTAAAGAGTGCAACAATACAGGGTATATCGGTCGGGAGATGATTTCAGAAGTGCTTCCTATCAGTGATACACTTTCACGTATGATCGCCGCGAATGCTTCCAAAGAAAAATTGACGGAGCAAGCCATGAAAGAGGGATTTATCACCATGTTCGAAGACGGTATTCACAAAGCGGTTGCAGGAGAAACAACCGTCGAAGAGATCTTCCGGGTAGCGAGGCTTTGATCCATGCATTATGAAGTAACTGTGATTGAACGGGGAAAACGATATACGAAGGTAGTGGAAGCACCCAATAAACGGGCTGCTTCGGCAAAAATAAAACGGGAGTCTCCAAAGGCTGTTGTGGTCAAAACGGTCGAAACCGCGATGCCCGTGGACGATATCATCAAAAAAGTCCTGAAAGATTTGGGACGTTTTACGAAAGGCAAGATTAAAGAAGAGGACAAAATCGCAACCATTCGCCAAATCGCTGTTATGACCGATGCGGGGATTCCGATTCACGATACATTGGAAGATGTGGCACAGAATACCACAAACAAGCAACTTAAAGAGATTTATCATAAGCTAGCAGCTGATATCAATGCTGGGAAAAGTATGTCCCAGGCAATCGCTCCTTATACGGAAGAGTTCGGGCACATAGCCATTGCAATGACCAATCTAGGTGAGAAGACCGGTAATTTTCCGGAGTCTTATCATAAATTAGCGGATATCCTTGAAAACATACGGGAGAATAGAGCGAAATTCAAGAAAGCTCTACGTTATCCGTTGATCACCCTGACAGCGATGGCGATTGCTTTTGTCATTCTCATTATGGTTGTGGTACCGAAGTTTCGCTCGATTTTCGAGGAGTTTCATGCACAACTTCCGCTTCCTACCCGTATATTGATGGGAGCGGAGTATGCTTTCAGCCATTACGGCCTCTATCTTCTGTTCGGCCTTATAATTTTTATCTATACCCTTATTTTTCTTTACAAGAACAATAAAAAATTCAAATACAGGATGGATGAGTTGATGGTCCATCCGAGATTCTATCTGATCAATCGGATCATTTTTCTCTCTTCGATGTACAACTATACTCTTGTTTTCGGTGAGTTGGTTCGTGCCGGAATTCCTGTTTCCGAAGCTCTGGACACCGCAGTTGGGATGGTGAGCAACGATTTCATCCGCGAAAAGCTCGAAATTGTTAATGCCAATATTGGAAGAGGTATGAGTTTGACCGAAGCGTTCGAACAGACGGGGCTTTTCGAAAATATGTTGCTGCAGATGATCAAAGCGGGAGAGGCAAGCGGACAACTCGACAAAATGCTCCAGAAAGTTACCGATTATTACGATATGCGCTTTCAGGATATTATCGACAATCTTTCAAGTTATATCGAACCGATTATGCTTTTTTTCATCGCCGGACTGGTGTTGCTGATGGCTCTGGGAATTTTCCTGCCGATGTGGGATCTCGGCCAGGTTGTCCACAATAGCGGATGATTTCAAAAAGGGATGAAAAAGAGATCTGATGCATGAATATTTGATTATTCTGGGTATCTCTTTGGTAGTTCTGGGATATGGCTACTTTTCCCGTCTTTTGAGTCTTTGGAATATTTCAGGCCCGATGGTCTTTACCACGGTGGGGGTTCTTCTTTCGCCGCTAGGATTTGGGGGAGAGGCGGTGACCCCCAAAGCCGAAGCGGTACAGGTAGTGGCCGAGATCGCTTTGATTGTCGTGCTTTTCAGTGACGCAGCCGGAATTGATCTGATGAAGTTGAAACCCTACTGGCGTCTTCCGGGCCGGCTGCTCTTTATCGCGCTGCCGTTGAGTATCGTTCTGACCTGGATGACGGCAAAGTTTTTGTTTCCCGAAGAGTCTTCAAATCTTTACTTGCTTTTGCTCGCGTTGATCCTTGCCCCCACTGACGCCGCATTGGGTAAGGCGGTGGTCAGCGATCCCAGGATCCCGGAAATTGTACGCAATACGATCAATGTCGAGAGCGGTCTCAATGACGGGATTGTTTTTCCGATGTTGTTGATGGTCCTCGCTCTGATTTCTGGAGAGGGAAACGCTCAGGGAGGGGAGAGTATGCAGGGGCCTCTGCTTTACATCGCACAACAGATTCTCTTCGGTGCTTTGGCCGGAGCGGCGGTGGGTTGGTCGGGAGCGAAACTGGGACGTTTCAGTATGCGACGGGGTTGGATGGAGCATCAATACTACAATCTCGTCCCTCTTGCTTTGGCGATTTTTGCATTTTACCTAGCGGAGTTGGTTGGCGGAAACGGATACATTGCTGCCTTTTTCGGAGGTTTGTTGCTCGGAAACAGTGATGTGACTCTACGTAAACACGTCGAAGAGTTTGCCGAAAGTGAAGGGGAATTGCTTGTAATGATCAGTTTTCTGGTCTTTGGACTGGTCTTTGTCCCTTTGAGTCTTCCACATTGGGATTTCAAAGCATTTCTTTTTGCACTTTTGAGTCTGACACTATTACGAATACTGCCGGTGCTTCTTGGGTTCGGACGTTTTCCTTTGGATTTGTCGACACGACTCTTCATCGGTTGGTTCGGACCACGAGGAATCGCCTCCATCCTCTATATTCTGGTAGCCGTGCATCAGCTTGGAGGTTTTAAGGGGCATGAGCGTATCTTTTCCATTGCGGCCTTGACGATTCTTCTCAGTATTCTTTTACATGGTCTAAGTGCCCGTCCTTTGGCGATTCTCTATGCGAGAAGAGAAGCGGGAGAGGTTTTGACCAATACTCCGGATTGAGTGTTTTGAAATAGTTTCGAATGTATCGATCATCGGAGGGATGAGCGATTCGCCCAAAAGGTTCGAGGGATCTGACGTACGTTTGTGAGTATAGTAGACAAAAGAAACAATAGAGTGCTCTGAAAAACCTTTGTCATTCCGGGCTTGACCCGGAATCCAGGGTTTGCAATACCCATCGTACCGTGGATCCCGAATCAAGTTCGGGATGACGGAAAAAGATCGTTTCGGTTTTTCAAAACTTCCGATTCGGACTCACTCGTCGGTGCATTCAAGGAGACGGTATTCTCCCTCTGCGTAGACTCCCCGCCGCACAGTCATCCCTTTCCGATCTACGTTGAAAAGCCAGAAACACTCCCGGCCCTCCATGGTGATGCTGCCGGCGCAATAGAGATCGATCCTCAAGCCGTCCGGGGTGAGATCGGTCCGGTAACAGCGGTGGATGTGGCCGTTGAGGATGGCGCCGCGCCGGATGGGGCGGCAGGTGCGCAGGAAGTCGTCGGCGTTGCGCAGGCCGTGCTGTTTGCGGTCGGGGCGTCCGTCGGCGAGGCGCGCGGCGTAGTGGGTCATGACGAAGATCCAGCGATCGGCGAGGCGGGGGTCGGCGAGGATCCGTCCCAACGCTTCGAGCTGTTCGGGAGGGATGTGCCCGTCGGAGCGCCAGGGCAGGGGGTTGGGTTTGGCGCTGTTGACGCCGATGACGGCGATCTCGTCGAAGAGGCGCACGAAGGGCCAGATCCCGTCGACGCTGTACTGGGGCCAGTCGCTGTGCATGTAGCGGCCGAAGTAGCGGAAGAAAGCGTCGCTGTGGATTACGTCTTTGGCGTAAATGTCGTGATTGCCCGGCAGGGTGATGAAGCGCTCGGGAGGCTGCGCGAGCGGGGCGATGAGCTCGGCGGCGTTTTCGAGCTCGGCTTCGAGACCCAATGCGGTGTAATCGCCGGTGCAGAGCACCAGATCCACGGCATGGGTCTCTTTGAAACGGACGAGCGCATCGATTTTTTCGTCGGCATTGTCAAAATAGTGTCCACGCCCTCCCATCAGATTCATGGCGCCGATGGCCCGTTTGCCGAACCATTTGCGCAGAGGGATGCTGCGCAAGGAGAGGTCGAAATGGGGATCGCTGCAGTGGAGGATTCTCACGGAGTATTCTCCCTCAGCATCGGGCAAGTGTCCGGGAGGACGAGCCGCAGCGTGCCCGAGAGGATCCGAAAAAGGAAGGAGAACGCTTCGTAGGGTTCCCCATCGAGATTGATGCGGCGCATCTGCTCCTCTTCGGGGGTGAACTCCACTTCCGAAGCCCGCAGGATCTTACGAAAGGGCATCCCGCCGAAGAGCGTCTCGGAGGGTGGAGAGAGTTCGCTGGGAATCGGTAGGGGATCGAGCGTGAAAAGGACAATGTCCAAAAGGCCGTCGTCGATGCACGCTTCGGGAGAGAGCAGCATCCCGCCGCCGGCTTGGCGTCCGTTGCAGACGGCGGTAGCAAAGGAGCTTCCCTCGAAGCGGTACTCTCCGATACGCATCGTCCCGCGTACGGGGGTGAAGCTGAAAAGCTTGAGAATTCCTGTCAGAGCGTAGGCGCCGCCGCCGAGGAAGCTTTTGAGTCCCGGCGGGGTTTCGGTGGTCACCTGTGCGCCGAAACCGCCGCTGGCGACGTTGAGAAAATAGCGGTCGTTGACGCAGCCGACGTCGATCGGGCGGCTCTCTCCGTTGACAGCCATCAGGAGCGCTTCGTAGGGGTCGAGCGGGATCTCCGCGGCGGTGGCGAAATCGTTGGCGGTTCCCAGAGGGAGGATCGCCAGTTCGGGGCGTTTTGCCTCCTCGAGGAGCATCATCGCATTGAGGACGCCGTTGATCGTCCCGTCTCCCCCTCCGGCGACGATCCGGTCGATCCCATCCGCGGCGCACTCTTCGACCAGCGTGGAGAGATCCTCAGGCAGATAGGCGATGCGGACATCCAGGGCGAAGAAATGGTGTTGTCTGACGGTTGCGATCGCTTCGTGTAGCAGTGGATTGCCCGCCTTCTGGCCGTTGAGGATCGTTCGTATCTTCATCGTCGTTTTCCGTCATCGATTTTCATATTTTTTCCTTGTAATCGCTCAGCAGAAAGCCGAGCCATCGGGTTTCATCGTATTGCATTAGTAGGAATTGTACCCCCATTGTCAGCGGGACCGAGAGGATCATCCCCGTCGGACCGAAGAACCACCCCCAAAAAACCATCGACCAGAAGACAGTAAACGAGGAGAGGCCCAGGCCGCGGCCCATCATCGCAGGCTGGAGGATGTTGCCCACGATGCTGTTGAGAAGCAGGTAGCCTAGAGCGATCCACATCGCCGTACTCCAGGAGTGTTCCACGAGCCCGAGGATCACGGGAGGGACGGCGGCGATGATGGAGCCGATGACGGGGATAAAGTTGAGAAAAAAGGTCAGCACCGCCCAGAGGAGGGCGTACTGGACGTCGAAAAACCAAAGTAGCAGCAAGGCCCCCGCTGCCGTGATGAGGCTGACTTTGGCCATGATGATGAAATAGGTATAAATTTTGTCAAAAACCTTTTCGACGGCCTGTTCGCGCTCCGGGTTTTCTCGGAGGATGTGGCGCAGGCGGCTGCGGAAATTGACGCTGTCGAGAATCAGGAAAGAGGAGGTAAAAAGAATCAGCAGGGTGTTGGAAAACTGGTTGCCCATCTGCAGGAGCATCCGTTTGAAGAAGCTGACGATTCCCTCGGGACGAATGAAGGCGCTGAGTTGCTGTTTTTCGATAGGAATCCCCTGCTGCATCAAGAAAAGATCGAAACGATCGAGTATTCCCCGCAGTTGTGCGCCGATTTCGCTGAGGTGGCCGACGAAAGCGTTGATTTCGGCGGCGACGAAAACGCCGAAGAGGATCAGCAGCGCGATCATCGCGGCAATGACCAGGAAGAGAGAGAGGGCCCGCGGAAGTCCCCGCTGCTGCAGCCAATGCATCATCGGCTGCAGCAGCAGAGCGATCATCGCGGAGATCATCAAAGGGATTAAAAGCTCAGCTGTCCATTTAGCAAGCGCCATAATCACGCCGAAGCTCATAAAGAAGAAAAGCAGTTGATTGATCCGCCAAATAACAGGTTTTTCCGAGATCATGACATTTCTTCTCCTTCCAATCTTCCATCCGAGATATCGATTGTATCCGACTTTCTTTAAGCCAAAACTTGCATAGAGTTCTCTGCAAAACCGGCTGTTGAAAATTCGAGAAATATGAAGAAAGAAAGGAGGAATGATTGCGTGTTGCTTGAAGCGAAGTGATGCTCTGAGGGCCGGAGCCATGCCTTGGTCTTGAGTGCTCTTTTGTCTTTCATTCAGAGGTACGATGATCGCGATAGAGATAAGGTATTTACTTGGTGCGGTAAAAATATGTAGACGAAGAATAAAATCCCGGAGTACCGGGAATCTTCGAAAAAGGAAAAAACCATTCAAAAAGGAGGGAGGAATGAATGCGACGTTTCCGTTCGATAAGGAGGAGATGTCGGTCTCATTTCCGACATTCGCATCATAAAAAAAGAAGTTTAATCGTAAGTAAATACATATGAAATCCAAAGGATAATGTCCGATGCCGTAATATGATAAAATCCTACAAAAAAGTGAGAAGAGAAAAATGGAAGCCAAAGAACGACTGAAAAACCTACTTTCCAACGAACTGATGCCCGACTTGGAAGAGGCGATCGACGAAATTTTTCAAATGGTGGAAAAAGAGAAGATGATATCGCTGGCTGATCGGGAGGAGCTGGAGGAGATGCAGGCAATGCACGCCGAATGCCGAGAGATTCTCATCGAGATCGAGAGTGGGGAGATGGAAGAAGAGGAGGCGCAGGAGCTTCTGGACGAATTGGTGGAGATCAAAAGCGAGTAATCGCTTCATCCTCGGAAGAATCTCGTGTCAGGCGTATGACGATTGCTTCGATATTTTGGCAGAAGTTTCCGTTTTTCTCGATGAGAAAAAGGTCGTTTGTTTTGCCTTTGAGTGTGTGGATTTTGGCGGAGGCTATGTCGACACCCAAGGCATCAAACAAAGCGATGAGATAGGCTAAAAGTCCCGGCTGATCGGCCGTTCGGAGTTTGAGCATCCCATATTCACGGGAGTGGTCGCAGTCTACCTCCAAATCATTGTGTTGAACGTCGGGTCGGCGAAGCTTCAACTCGGGATGGGGGGTAAAAGAGGCTTTGATAAACTCCTCCAGCTGCGGGATTTCGCTTGGATCGAGACGTTCGTTGAAATCGATCTTGAAGTATTTTAGGCCGTCGAAGAGTTTGGTGATTTCCATGCTGACAACCTGCAAACGGGAGAGGCGGGAGAGCAGATAGGAGAGATTGAAGTCGTGGCGTCGGATGATTTCGATCGTCAGGTAACGGCTGTTGCTGATCCGGTAACGATACTCTTCGGTCTTCCATGCCTCCTGGGCGATGCTGACGATCCGTTTGGTGCTGTGGCGGATGAAAAAAGCATCGGAATTGATGGCGAGGATTTTTGTCCGCAGGGCACGGGGCAGGGCATTGAAAGCCCGGCTTCTTTTGAGGCGATCGACTGCCGCCATCCGTTTGGAGGTCTCATCCAGACGGCTCTCGTGCCGCAGACTCTCGACGGCTTCTTTGTAGAGGGTGCGTAGCAGTTTGGCGCTGTAGTCGTTGTAGACGTCGGTACCGACCCCTTTCATGTCGGCGTAGGTGAGCAGATAGATCATATCGAGCATCGTTTTGCTGCCGAATCGGGAGGCGAAGCGCATCACCACCTTTTCGCTGTAGATATCCTCCCGTTGGGCGGTGGTACTCATCAATGTATGGTAAAGAATAAGCCGTTCTCCCCGGGCGATCGCTTTGTCGCTGAGTCCGAGTTTTTGCGCGAAGATCCGAAAGAGTGAAGCGCCGACCTGGTGGTGGTCGCGTTTGCGTCCCTTGCCGGCATCGTGAAGCAGGGCGGCGATCTTCAGCGTCCGCCGATCCTCATCGTCGAGGGCTTCATAAAGTTCCCGGATGAGGGGGTCGTCGATGTTTTCGAGATGACGAAGCGTCTCAAGTGAGTGTCGATCGACAGCGTAACGATGGTATCCGTCGAACTGCGGCAGGTCGATCACTTTTTTCATCGGAGGGATCAGATACCCCAGCAGTCTCGCCTCCGAGAGCGTCGTCAGCACCGCATGCGATTGGGCTCGGTCGAAGAGTCTGCGCAGCTCTCGGTAGAGCGACGTGTCGGGCCGTTCGGGCCGTTCGGCATGGATCAGAGAATCGAGCAGCCGGGGGTGGGGCGAGAAAGCGCGCTGTGCATGTCGGCTCATCGTCTTGAGATGGGCCTGAAGTTTGCGATGGCGGGTTTCGGGGAGCAGGCGGTCGGCATAGAGTTCGGGCAAGAGGGGGCCGATCATCTTCTCCAGCCAGATTTCACTGTAGAGATGAATTGTTTTGAGGTGTCCGGTGACCCGCCGGGCGAGGCGGAGCTGCCCGCGGTAACTGCTTTCGAATTTGAGCAGGCGGGCCAGATCCGGGAGGAGCTCCAGACGGATTCGATCGGTTTTTTTGCCGGTGACGATGTGCAAAGCGCTGCGCAGACGAAAGAGAAACTCCAGTGCCTGATGAAACTCCCGATAGTCGTCGGGATCGACGATCGAGCTGTCTAACTCCCGGATTCGGGGAACGTTATAGAGGAGTTTGCCGATCCAGTAGACCATGTTGGCGTCGCGAAATCCTCCGACTCCCTCTTTGATATTGGGCTCCATCGTCAGGGGATACTGCCGATGGTGGCTCCTGCGCTCTTCGACCTTTTGCCGGATAAAAATCTCGGGATCTTCGAAGCGGATCTCTTTGATCCGGTTTTCGATTCCTGTCCAAAGAAAGCGGGAGCCCTCGAGAAAGCGGGATTCGAGAATGGCGCTTTTGATGGTGATGTCGCTACGGGCCACTTCGGGGAGTTCCGAGACTTCATGGACTCGATGGCCGAGCTTGAGTCCCGTATCCCAAAGCAGATAGAGGATCTTTTCGATCAACTCCTTGGTACGGTAACCGGGGGTCTCTTCGTAGACCATCATCAGATCGATGTCGGAGTAGGGGCAGAGTTGCTCCCGGCCGTAGCTTCCGAGTGCAACCAGCGTCAAAGGGATGTGGTTTTTGAGAGGAAGGTACTGACCGAAACTCTCGCGAAGTGCAACCTTGTAGATTAGTTTGATCACCGCATCCATGGTGCGGGTATGGCGAAAAAGGAAATCTCTCCCGCCTGTCTGGCCAAAGAGTTCGGGAAGGGTTGAAAAATACTCCTTGAGAAAGCCTTTGATCGCTTTGGCGATTTCGATATCCGGGGCGTTTTCATAGAGAAGTTCTTCAACTTTTGCGGTAAGGGTGCGCATCCGTTCTCCTTGGTGACGGCTCGAAGGACCGAGGCTTGGACCCGAGACGATCCACAGAAAAATAATTGGGTTATAATACCGCAAACTTGAGGACAGGATGGAATGGGAACGTGCATGAATGCAACGAATTGATCGCCAAGATCGAGGCGGGTGAGCGGCTGGGACAGAAAGAGGGGGAAACCCTTTACGCATTGGATCTTTTGACGTTGGGGCGTCTTGCTTCCCGAATTCGGGAGACGAAGTATGGCCGCAAGAGTTACTTCAACGTCAACCGTCATATCAATCCGACAAACGTTTGCAAAGATATTTGCAAATTCTGTGCCTACAGCGCCAGCCGGAAAAATCCGAATCAATACACGCTGAGTCACGAGGAGATCCTGGCCATCGCCGACGAAGCCGTCGCCAAGGGAGCAAGGGAGGTGCACATCGTCTCGGCACACAATCCCGACGCCGGTCTCGACTGGTATCTCGGGGCCTTTCGCAGGATCAAAGAGCTTCACCCCGAGCTGCATGTCAAAGCACTTACCGCTGCGGAGGTGAATTTCCTTGCCGAGAGCAACGGATTGAGTTACGACGAAATGATCGATTTGATGATCGACAGCGGTGTCGACTCCATGCCCGGAGGCGGAGCGGAGATTTTCGACGAAGAGGTCCGTGACTACATCTGCAAAGGCAAAGTCAGCTCCCGGCAGTGGCTGGATATCCACCGCAAATGGCACGAACGGGGTCGGCAGAGCAACGCCACAATGCTCTTCGGTCATGTCGAATCCCGGGCCCATCGAATCGATCACATGCTCCGCCTTCGAGATCTTCAGGACGAAACGGGCGGCTTCAACGCGTTTATTCCTTTGGTCTATCAAAGGGAGAACAACTTTCTCCGAGTCGAGGAGTTCCCCACCGCCCAGGAGATCCTCAAGACGTACGCCATCGCCCGCATTCTGTTGGATAACATCCCGCATATCAAAGCCTACTGGGCCACCTCCACGATCGGTCTGGCGCTTTTGGCCCAGGAGTTCGGAGCCGACGACTTGGATGGGACAATCCAAAAAGAGTCGATCCAGTCTGCCGCCGGCGCCGCCAGCGCCCAGGGAATGGAGCTCGATGAATTTGTCTCCCTGATCAAAAACAGCGGTTTCATTCCGGTGGAACGCGACAGCCTTTATAACGAACTCGTTGTGTATGAGTAGCTTATTACCGCACCAATTCGCTTTGTAAGTTGCGCCCCATCAATCCTCTCTTGTTCCGAGATGGGAAAAAATGTAGGTTTTGTATCTGGCGCTTTCACTTTCGAACAACGGATCACGAAAAACGAACAGCGTTTCAAACAAACCAATTTTCCGAGAAGTCGTCTTTGAGATCGAGAGTGAGTTCGCCGGAGGCGGGGAGGGTCTGTATGATTCGGTCGTCGTTCTCCAACTCGAGACGTAGATGCAGCGTGCGGAGTTTGCCGAAGAGTGTTTTGTCGAGTGCGACTTCGAGGATTTCATCTTTAGCGAGTCGTACGCCCTGGGGCAGTGAATGGCCGTCGAGGGGAAGCGTCAAAGGCGCACTGTTTTCGTCGGGATAGAGGAGGAGGCGGGAGTCGTCGTCCAGGCGCTCCATATCGCCGTCAAAGCGCAGGTAGACGGTGGAGTCGTCTTCGCCCCAGTAGAGGGTTTTGACGGGGCCGCGCAGACCCTCCATCGTGGAGTAGAGGCGGCTTTCGTCGCTGCGGCCGGCTCCCAGCCATTCGAAGAAGGAGCTCACCCGCCCGTCGATGACGGGGCTGATGGGGAACTTGGGAGCGTCGATGAGGGCGCGGTGGTCCTGGTGGCCGATGATGGGAAGGTAGAGAGCGGAGGGAACGGCCAAGCCGGCGAGCCGATAAGTGTCGATGAGATGGCGGCGAAAGAGCGCGTCGAACTCTTTGGCGTAGTCGGTGTGGTGGTCGTCGCCGTACCACCAGAACCAATCGGAACACTCGGCGGCGAGAAAGTGATAGCGGATCCGTTCACGGGTGGCTTCGTCGAGCTCTTTTTCGTGGTGTTTCAGATCCCGGCGGGCTTGGTAGATCATCTCCCACGCGGCGTTTTTCTGCGGATGGCCGACCCAGGTGTCGAAGGTACCGTTGATCCAGGAGCCCGGATGCAGGCGGGGTAACTCTTGGGCATCGTCCTCGGCGTCTTCGTCCATCGTGACGGTACGGCACTTCTCGTCGTTGTCGAGTCGGCGGTAGAGCGCCTCGAAAAAGGGGCGGCCGTTTTCGGGGAAAAATTCCCAGGCGTTTTCACCGTCGAGGATGACGGAGACTACCGGATCTTTTGTACTGCCTTCGATCGCCTGGAGATGTCGGAGGAAATCCTCCGCCGCCCGTTCGGCATTCCAATAGCGGTAGGTGAAGCCGATCAGATCGCTGAGGCCGTGGTCGCGAAAGGCGATCCGCACCCCCTGATAACGATGAGGACGGTAGAGCGCGCTGCGCTCGGAGCTTCCCAGTGAGGCGAAGAGGATCGCTTCGTCGGTGGCGATCCAGCGCACTCCCTTCTCTTTGTAGAGAGCGACGCTTTTGGGGTCGACGGCCCCTTCGGCGGGCCAGAATCCCACCGGATCACGCCCGAAAACTTCCCGATAGAGTTCAATGGCCCGCTCGACGTGGATGTGGGCGTCCTCTTCGAGAGAGAGGGGATGCTGTGGCAGCGGGGTTTTGGGATTGGAAAGGCGGGCGTTTTGCATATCGATGAGCAGCGGAAGGATCGGATGCTTCAGCGGGGTGGTCGAGACGGCGATCTGTCCGGCTTCCATCCGTTCACGGTAAAAAGGCAGAACAGTGGGGATGAAGGCCGTCAGTGTCTCGAGTAGAGTCTTTTTGTCCGAGGCGTCGTAGCCGCGTCCTTTGCGCAGCAGCCGTTGGATGCCGCGGTCGCTTTGCCGCAAATAGTTGCCGCTCCAAGCGAGCAGGAAGAGAACCTCCAGTTCGATCAGCTCCCGATCCGTATACTCCGTCTGTTCGTAGAGTTCGGTGTAACGGGGCAGGGGCGCCACCATCGTTTGGCGTTGGGAGCTTTTGCAGAGTTTGACGAGCCAGCGGCGCTCCCCGGTTTGAAGATCGGAGGGATCTTTTGCCCAGAGACTCAGGAAACGGTCGGCGGCGATCCCCTCGCTCTCGAGGAGTTTGAGCTGTTCGATGAGGGAGGGAGTGAGATTGAACGTCGCCTTGAGCTGCGGATGGCGCGACAGAAGCCAGGGCATATCCACGTAGTCTTTGATGGCGTGCAGAAAGACCCACGGCATCTCCATCACACCGGATTCGTCGCGGTAATCCGGCTGATGCATATGCCAGAGGAAAGCGAGGCGCATCATCGCCTACTTTTCATGCTTCCAGCGTTCGATGAGGTCTTTGTATTTGCCTAGGATCGCTTCGCCGGAGGCGTCATCGTGGGCCTGGATGTAGAGGTTGAGGTATTCGCCGTACTGGTCGGGGATCATCAGGATCCAATCGCTCTCGCCTTCCCAGATTTTGACGCCGTCGACGGAGGAGTGCTTTTTGTCTTTGGCGTATTCGAGGAATTTGCGCATCATTTTGCCCTTGAGAGATTGGGGGCAGTCGATGCGTTCGGTGATGTAGCAGAAATTGGCGATTTTGTCGCCGATCTCGGAGAGACGAATATCGTGGCGGATGAGAAGCTCGAGGATCTTCAGTGCGGTATACATCGCATCCCGATGGAGCTGGAACTCGGTGAAGGCGAAGTTGCCGTCAACGGTGGCCAGCAGATCGTATTCGCGCATCTTTTCGGCTTTGAAGCTGTGGTAAGCGCCGCGCTCGATGACGAGATTGGGGTAGTCGATCAGATCTGGCGCCCAGGTAGGGAGGAAGACTTTCATCGGACGCCCCAGGTGCTCGGCTTCGAGATTGAGCAGCCAGAGCACGGCGGAGAGGCCTTTGATCTTGTCGTAGGGCTCTCCGGTGTCGCTAATGAGTTCGATGCGCTGCCCGCTGGAGAAGAGGATGAATCCCGCCTCCAGGCACAAAGAGTTGACGATGCGTTTGAGATCCTCTTCGCTGCGTTGTCGCATCTGGGCGACGGGGGGGAGTGCTTTGCGGCTGCTGTGGGCGTTGAGCGTGATGGCGTCGATGCCCAGTTCGTAGAGGATTTCCGGGAAGACATCGGCGGTGATTCCGTGCATCATATCGACGGCGATGCGGATATTTTTCGAGCGTAATACTTTTTGGTCGATGTGAGCAAGAACAGCGCTCCGGTAGTCGTGGCACTCCTGAAAATTGAGACTTTCACGGATTTCGCCGATCTTATTGAAATCGACGCGGCGGAACTTTTCGTTGAAGAAGGATTTTTCGATCTTTTTGGCGGTTTCATTGTCGATGCGCAGGCCCGATTCGTTGTAGAAGTTCACTTCGCTCAGGGAAGTATCGTTGAGGTTGCGGCGGAAATAGGCGCCGCCGCTGATTAGAGCGTTTTCGCCGATGGAGTAGCGCAAAACGGCGGGGGGAACCGCTTTGAGGTCGACGACGTTGACTCCTGCCGAGAGGAGGCCTCCGAGGAAGGCGCGTTTGAGCATCCGGGAGGCGCGGTCGTGATCGCGGGCGACCATCACGGTGGAACCGATGGGAAGTTCGGCGGCGAAGGCTTCGGCGAGCTTCGTGACCATTTCACAGCTCATTTCGGCGTTGGAGGTTCCCACGACGCTTCCGTTTTGGAAGATGGAGTTTTTGTAGCGGCTGCCGAGGATGAGGTTGTGGCTGACGATGGCGGCCGGCTCGATCTCTTTGAAGGGCCAGATCGTGACATCCTGCTCGAAACGGGCCAGTTTGCCGACCTTGCACCCTTCGGCGAGGATCAAGCCGGCTTTGGCGACGACGCCGTCGCCGATGACGTTGTCGTTGCAGATGACGCCGTTGTCGAGGACGAAGCGGTTGCCGATCTCGATGTCGTGCCAGAGGACGGAGTTGCGGATTTTGCACTCTTCGCCCATCGTGACGTTGTCGCCGATGGCGCAGTTGTTGAGCTTGCTCCCTTTACCGATCTTGACGTTGTTGCCGATGACCACGTTTCCGAGGATTTCCACGCCGGGATCCAGCTCGCTTTCACCCGTAAGCCAAAGGGTGCCGTCGGGATGATCGATCCGTCGGCCGGGGATTTTGAAGTTGAGCCGCTCGTTGAGGATGTCTTCGTGGACTTCGCGGTAGCTGTCGGGGTTGCCCACGTCTCGCCAATAGCCGTGGGCGGTGTAGCCCATCAGATCGATCCCCTCTTTCATCAGCAGCGGAAAGAGATCCTTGGCGAAATCGAAATTTTCTCCCACGGGGATGTAATCGAGGATCTCGGGCTCGATCAGGTAAATTCCGGTGTTGATGGTATCACTGAAGACTTCACCCCAGCTCGGCTTTTCGAGGAACTTTTCGATCTTGCCTTCGTCGTTGACGATGACGACGCCGAATTGCAGAGGATTTTCGACGGAAGTAAGGGTGATGGTGAGTTTGGAGTTTTTCTGACGATGGTAGTCGACGATCGCTTTGAAGTCGAAATCGGTCACCAGATCGCCACTGACGATCATAAAAGTACTATCGAGATATTCGCGGGCGAAACCGACCGCCCCGGCCGTCCCGTAGTCATCGTCGGGAAGGACATAGTGGATCGTCATGCCCAGTTTGCTGCCGTCTCCGAAGTGTTTCTTGATCACTTCGGGTTTGAAGTAAAGAAGGATAACGACTTCTTCGACTCCGATCTCTTTGAGGCGCAAGAGGGTGTGCTCCATCATCGGGAGATTGACGACGGGAAGCATCGGTTTGGGGACGGAGTTGGTGAGGGGTTGGATCCGGGTACCGAAGCCCCCGGCCATCATGACGGCTTTGAGTTTTTGGGACATAGCGATCCTTTTGCGTTTGATAGGG
>JALWNT010000022.1 GCA_027080995.1 Campylobacteraceae bacterium
CTGTCGGTCGTCGCCTCGTAACTGCTCAGGGTTCCGGTGGCCGGATCGAAGAAGTGGGCGATGATTTTCGTGTCGGGAACAACCGCGTCTCCTTTGGAGAGGTAGAGGTTGATCAGCGCGCTCTGGTTGGCGTAGTCGATCTTCACCGGATCAGGCGTCGCGCTCAGGCTCATTCCCGTCGTATCCACCGGCGCACTCGGCGTGAAGTGAACCGTCACGTTGCGCTCAAGGGTCGGATTGCCGTTGGCCACCTCGAAGGTGATCGCAATGTCTCCCTTGGGCAACTCATCGGGAGCGAAGTAGAGGAAGGTCGCTTTACCGCTGCTGTCGGTCGTCGCCTCGTAACTGCTCAGGGTTCCGGTGGCCGGATCGAAGAAGTGGGCGATGATTTTCGTGTCGGGAACAACCGCGTCTCCTTTGGAGAGGTAGAGGTTGATCAGCGCGCTCTGGTCGGCGTAGTCGATCTTCACCGGATCGGGCGTCGCATCCAACTTCATCCCCGTCGTATCCACCGGGGGATTTTTTATGAGATTCACTCGAACTTTTTGTTCCAAGGAGACCGAAGCATTCTTGACATCGAAGCTTATATCAAATTGTCTAGAAACAATCTCTTCCGGCGCCACATAGTGGAAAAGGGCCCGTCCGTTCGCATCGGTAACGGCTTCGTAGCTATTCAATGTACCTAAATTGGGATCGAAGAAATTCGCTTTGATCGTTATTCCTTCTACCGGACTCTCATCTTTTACATTTTCCAAATAGACACTGACTGTTCGACTTTCCCCCGGTGTACTGACGTTCATTTCGCCGGGAACGACATAAAGCTTCATATTCTTTGTATTGACCGGAGGATTCTTATTACCCTCCTGTATATGAATAGTCTGGGGAGAAATCGAAGGAGCTTTGGCCAATTCAATCGTAAAATTCGTCTCAAGCCCATCGATATTTTTAGGAGCAATGTAGTGGAAGACAGCATGACCGTTGGCGTCCGTCACCGCACTGAAACGGTCCATCTGTCCTTTTGAACGATCAAAATTCATAATATTGAGTGTTTCACCGGCAGCGGGGAGTGTCGCATTGTCTTCGACCCAGACATCGATCGTTTTGACCTCTTCAGGGATCGTAATGTTGATATCTTGGGGGACGGCGGTCACTTTGTAACCTGTGTAGTCATGATACCCCTCCGGTTTGAAGAGAGCCGTTACATTGGCATCGATGCTGCTGTTGCTTTCCAGGTAGGCGTGGATTGTCAGATTCTGGTCTCTTAGTGCCGAAATATCGGTCGGAGCTGTATAGAGGAAGCGTACCTCACCGTTATAATCAGTCACGGCACTGTAGTGATCAAAAGATCCCTTCATTGGATCGATCAAATCAAGCGTAACCCGTTGATCCTCCACCACTTTATCTCCATTCCTGAGGGAGAAAGTCAGCCACCGAGTCTGTTCGTTTTGCGTGACATCAAACTGCTTGGTGTCAGGAAGTAATCTGTATTTTGAATAATCGATCGGTTGTCGGGCAAAGTGAATCGTAATCTCTCTCTCAATTGTTGGAGCATTTCTCAAAACAGCTTTAAAAGTATAAGTACTTCCCAGCAAATCCGTAATATCTTCCGGAGCGGTGTATTGAATATAACCACCGGGAGCATCAAAATAATAATATACGTTTAATGTTCCTTTGCCGGGATCGACGTTTTTCAAACTCAGATTTTCTCTCGTCTCCTGCATCAAATTATCAAAGACAATAAATTTATCACTTTGAAAATAACTTGAAGAAAGGTTTTGATAGACATAAAGATCCTGTTTCTCTACATTGATTGTATAACCGCCATAATAAAATTCCGAACTAAGCGAAACACCGATACGTTGTCCACTGGAATCCCCATTGGTTGCAACGTAGAAGTCCTTTCCTTTCAACAACGGATCGTATGTGACGACGAATTGCATGTTGCCTTGCTCATCCGTCTCATATTTCCCATCGGGACTGCTGATATCTGCCACGGCAATTTGCCCGTCGATAATACGATTTTCGTTTCCTACCACAAAATCGAGACCATCTGTCTCCTCACCACTGTACTTTTCTGCCAGGCTCAACTGGGTTTTGGTATGACTCTGTATCGTCCAATCACCCAGATAGAGTTTTCCAGTTTTTCCTTCTGAAGGGAGAATGATCAAACGATCCTTCTCATTATTCACATTAGAAAAGTCCCCTCCACGAAAGAGACTTGGGGAGCCCGGTATGATCTCACCCGTTCCTTTCCCACGGAGCTTCACGCCATTGATTAGGCTCGGGTGGAGTTTGGTTCCTTTCTGAACCGGGTTGCCGTATTTATCGACCGCGTGCACGGTATAGACATCTTTATAGAGACCTGTTGCCGTATCGAGAGTCGTCGTCGCATGGAACATCGACATCGATGCCAAAGGGCCGGACATGATGACGATGGGATACTCCTGGGCGATCGTCGTCTTCTCTTCCCCGTCAAAAACCGTCGCCCGGGCCTCTACGACGACAACACCTGAAATTTTCTGTGCAAAGATTCGGAAATTTTTTGTACTGCTCTGACTATAACTCTGTTTTGTCATTCTTTTGTCAAAACGGAGCATATTGCCCTGCTCGATCGTCAAATTCACTTCGATGACATTTTTGTCCTCGATAAGCTTTCCGCTCTCTACATCACGGATCGCCACGCCCAACAAACCGTTCGAATCAACGGTCAAGGATTGATTTACGCTGAGGTTGAAATCATAGAAATGTTTTTTCTCATCCGGTTGCTTGAAGTCCAATGTCAAGATTTTTGTGATATGACTTTTCAAATCGGTTACACTGATGTTTCGTTCTGCCAATCCGCGAATGTCTTCAGGCGAAGTATACGTGACATAGGCATTGCCATTTGGATCGGTCTGGACATTCAGTTTATCAAAAGTCCCATAGTCCTTTCCGTCTAGAGTCGGGTTTTCGATTTTCAGATCAGCAACTACTCCATAATTATTACTGTCCACAGCCGTCAATTTGATTCGGTGGGATTCTTTTCCGCGTAATACGGTAATCTGGCTCGGCATGATATAAATGTTCGCCGCTACATTTTCTACGGCTTTGTGATAGAGAACGGTTACACTCTCTTTTTTGCCACTTGAGCCGGCCAGAGAAATGTCGAAATTCATTTCCGTACCGTCAAGGGAGTCGATACTGCTCGGTGCGATGAATTGAACCTCTGCATGTCCGTTCTCATCAGTTATGACACTGTAATGATCCATCGATCCGTATTTTTGATCGAAATATTGTATCTCCACACCTGCATTGACCGCCGGACGCCCATGGCTATCGGCTACATAGATTTGAATCGGTTCTATTTCGTCTGCTTGAGTAATCGTCAATGTACGGGGAAGCACTCTCAACGTATAATCATCATAATCGTTTTTGACAAAGTTCAACGTTATATTCGCCTCTTTGACCACACTTCCGCCCGAGATAGCAAAGGTGATCGGAACGGGCGCGGTAGTCGGCAAAACATCAGGCGCGCTATACTCGAAAATCGCCTTTCCGTTTGCATCAGTCGTGGCTTCGTAATGATCCAGAGTTCCCAGTTTCGGATCGAACATCATCGCCTTAATCACAACACTCTCGACCGGACTTCTATCCAACGTATTTTCTATATAGATATTGAGGGGATGTTTTTCTCCCTCTTTCGTGATGTTCACCACATCCGGTACTGTATAAATCCGGAATCGACTCGTGTCGATCGGCTGAAGATCGACGATGACGTTTTCAGGAATGGGTTTACTCGCATTGACAACATCAAATGTCAATGAGAAACTCTTTTTCGGCAAATCCGGAGCGGGTGCCGTATAGTCGAATGTTGCTTTTCCGTTGACATCGGTTGTTGCTTCGTAACGATCCAGGGTTCCCAAATTCGGATCGAATGCATATGCCTTGAGGAGAACACCTTCAACCGGTTGATGCGTTGCATCGTTGATTAGATAAAGATCAATGGAACGTTTGTCACCTGCTTTGCTGATATCGATCGTCTTCGGAGAGGCGTAAAGTTTTAAATTAGTTGTGTCGACAGGAGGCTGTTTTCCGAAAAAAACTCCTACGGAAGCAGCGACGGAGGGAAGCTGTGTCAACTGCAGGCTGATAGAAGCATGTTTCCCTTCCAAACCTCTAATATCGTCAGGAGCAGTATATTGAAAAATAATTATACCGTTGGGATCGGTTGCACCTTCGTATTTGTCCAGTTTGCCGTAGAGGAGATCCAGACTTCCGGAAACATTGATATCGGGAGCGGGTTGACCGTTGGAAAGCACCTGTACCGTCAACTCTCCGCTTTGTCCTCCTTCACTGACCGCCAACTCTTTCGGAGTCACTGAGATTGTGTACGGTCCTCCGTGTGGATAGAGTTTTCCGCCAACAGACTTGAGTGTTGTCTTCGAATGACCGTCAATCGTGATCGTCTCTTTGTACTCAAGCGTATAGTTTTCTGGCCGACAGCCGCTCGGACCAAAAACACCACGTACCGTCAGTACAGACGGATATGTGTCGATTTCGCTAGGCTGATAGGAGACTTTTTCCATTCGGCAGTCTCCACTTCCTGAGAGCGTAAAGCGGAAATCGTGCATGCGTACTTTTCCGCTTGCGGGACTTTTTCCGGGTTCTTCCGTGAAATTCAAATGCATCGTCAAACGGTTGCCGCTGATATTGACATCTCCCGCATAACTCACATTGATTTCGTTGGGTTGCGAACCGCCGCCATCGGATTTATCGTTTCCGCCGCCTCCGCAGCCGGCAAGCAGTAGCAACAACGGTACGATCAATATGTACAATACTTTGTTTTTGAAGATTCTCTGCATAACTCCCTCTCTTCTGAGTAAAATCCATTAATCATAGCATAAGTTATATTTTTTAATCTTAAAAAGGGAGGTTGTTTTTGGTTTAACGGTAAATTAACGAAAGTAAAAGTGGTAAATGAAGAGGGTTGACGCTCCGCCTCTACTGCAGGCTCACGTCATATCGGGGCGATCAATGACAATCAGTAGAAATAATTGAAACCGAAAGTTACCGTTCCGAGGTGATCCACCTCATCCTGAGTTGCGAAAAGATAACGAACACCTACATCGAGATCGAAATGGTCGGAGACTGCAAAAGTGATTCCCGTCGCCGCTCCATAAGCCAATCCGCCGCTATCGTCTGCACCGGGAGTTTCGTAATTGATATATCCGGCATCCAAACCTATGTAAGGCTGAACGATCCCGGGATTCGGGAGAAAGAGATAGTCGATCTGCCCGAGGAAAAGATCATAGTTCTGATCATCTTTATCGAAATATTCGTAGGCGAGTGTCGCTCGCCACTGACCCTCCTGTCCTCCCAAATGAATACCGAAGGATCCGCCGTTCCCATCGTAATTGTCATCATAATATCCACCGCCAGGCCATCCGATAATCGACGACTGAAGTGTAAAGACGTAGGAACCTCTCAAACCGAAGAACCCTCCGGTTTTGTAGCCCGACTCACCGGCGGATCCATTCTCTCCACCTGCGTACAAAAGCGACCCTGCCACGATCAATCCGAAAAGCATCACTGTTTTGATTTTCATTTCTCTTCCTTTTCCTCTATTATACCGAGGCATCATACTGAAAGTGGGCTTAAAAGCATCATCATGATACTTTTTCTTTCTCGCCCTCTGTAAGCAACTCTTCGATTTTCCGATTGACATCGCTTTGCGCGAAATTGATCGCCTGAAAAATCGCGTTTTTGATAGCTTTGGCGTTGCTGCTGCCGTGGCTGACGATCGCGCATCCGTCGATTCCGAGCAGAGGTGCCCCGCCGTATTCGGCGTAATCCACCTGCTTTTTGAGACGGGCGAAGACCTTTTTCTTCATCAGAAGCGCGCCGATCTTCGCCGGAAGGGACTTGCGGATCTCCTGCCGCATCAGTGTGAAAATCGCTTCTGCGACCCCTTCACTGGTTTTAAGCAGAATGTTGCCGGTGAAACCGTCGGTCACGACCACATCGACGCTGCCGTTGAAGATATCACGCCCTTCGACGTTCCCGATAAAACCGGGGATTTTCTTCAGAAGAGGGAAAGCCTCTTTGGTCAGCTCATTGCCTTTGGAATCCTCTTCACCGTTGGAGAGAAGCCCGACACGGGGATGGTCGATCTTCATCACCTCTTGCCCGTAGACTTCGCCCATCGCCCCGAACTCATAGAGGTTCCGGGCTTTGCAGTCGACGACCGCGCCGACATCAAGGACGAGCGTTTTGCTGTCGTTGACGTTGGGCATCAAGGTTGCAAGCGCAGGTTTGGAAATATGAGGGAGGCGTCCGATACGTAAGGTCGCGAGAGTCATCGTTGCACCACTGTGTCCGGCGGAAACAACGGCATCGGCTTTGTCCTCACGTACCAGTTCGACGGCTTTGTAGATCGAAGACTCTTTCCGACGCAAAGCGTTGGTCGCCTGATCGTGCATCTCGATGACTTCACTCGCTTCGACGATCTCTACGCGCTCCAGATAGTATTGGGGCAGGTAGGAGAGGATCGCATCACTGTCTCCGACGAGGATAAGCTGAAACCGTCGCTCTTCCATCGCCTGGATGCACCCTTCGATAATCGGTTCGGGACCAAAATCCCCTCCCATCGCGTCAACAGCGACGCGAATCGGACGCTCGCTTGATGCCATTAGGACTTGTATTCGCCTGTCGTGGGGTTCATTCTATGGGGCATTCTCCAGGTGCCGTCGGCGTCTTTGACGGGACGGGGAAGTTTGACCTTGTAGTGGGTACGGCGTTTAGCCGCGCGGGTTTTGCTGTGTCTTCTCTTGGGTACTGCCATGAGTTATCCTTTCGTAAATGGGGTTAATATTCCAGATCGATTTCCCGATCTTCTGCCCGACACTTCGGGCAATAGTGGTATTCAGAGCGATACGCGGTGATTTCACTCTCCAATAGCCTCTCGATGTCGATCGTCCCGTCGAGAAACTCCACGGTATCGAGATCTTCGCCGATCGGCAGAGGCCGATCGCTCAGATGCAGAAGCAGCGGCAGCTCGAGGCGCTCGCGATACGGCTTGCCGCAGCGGTCGCACTCGAGCTCCAGCTCCCCTTTGATCGTTCCGTCGAGCTCCACCCGGTGCGCTTCGGTACGCAAGAGGGTCCCCTCCATCGTCACATCCTCCCGATGATAACGAAAATCACCGGGGCTGCGGCCAACTTTGGAGAAGGAGATTTTCATCGGAGCGTTTCGCCGCTTAGAGAATTTCCCGTCGCGCGAAGAAAAAGGCGATTTCGATGGCGGCGTTCTCCAGGGAGTCGCTGCCGTGTACCGCGTTGGCGTCGATGCTTTCGGCGAAATCGGCACGGATGGTGCCGGGGGCCGCTTCTTTGGGATCGGTCGCTCCCATCAGTTCGCGGTTCTTTGCGACAGCGTTTTCTCCTTCGAGAACGGAGACAACGACGGGACCGGAGATCATGAACTCCACCAGTTCGCCGAAGAAGGGGCGTTCTTTGTGAACCGCGTAAAACGCTTCGGCATCGGCACGGCTCAACTGGATCTTTTTGGTCGCGGCGATCCGCAGGCCGTTACTTTCGAAACGATCGAGAATTTTTCCGACGACATTTTTTTTGACAGCGTCGGGCTTGATAATGGAGAGGGTCTGTTGCATCGTTGTTGTCCTGAATCAGAAAATTTTGGACCGAATGGTAGCGTAAAAAGTATTAAAAGGGAATTAAGTCTGGAGGAAAGAAAATAGAGGATGGAACATCGCTCGGCCGACCAGGCGGCCGTCGAGATCAATCCTCGATAACGGGAGTGTGGTTGGCGCGAGCCTCCACGGAGATATCTTCACGGCAGGGCATACCCTCGACGCACTCGGCCCAGACGATACACCCCTCGGTGGGGCAGGCTTCGGCGCAGGCGGGAGTGTCGTGGTATCCGACACACTCGACGCACTTGTCGGCGTAAACGTAATAGATGTCCTCTCCCGTCGGGTTATCGTCCTCATCGACGATCGCCTCGACCGGGCACTCGTCGATACATGCCGCACAGTTGATGCAGATATCCGTAATCATTACAGCCATCTGTTTTCTCCTTTGTTTTTTGATACGTCACACTATATCACAGGAAAATTAAACAGCCCTTTAATCGCTCGTTGCCTGCGAAATGGGAAAAGGATGATACGAAATGAAACGGATTTTCAACAAATCTTCGGGGAGAGAATCCCACCCGTGGAGATTCAGAGGCCGAGGTAGGAGCGGATTTCGTCGACGCGATCGGTCCGTTCCCAGCTGAATTCGGGCTCTTCACGACCGAAGTGGCCGTAGGCGGCGGTTTTGCGGTAGATGGGGCGCAGAAGATCGAGGCTCTTGATGATGCCGGCGGGACGCAGGTCGAAGGTGTCGCGGACGCAGGCTTCGATCCGGGATTCGTCGACCGCCGCGGTCCCGTGGGTCTCGACCATAATGGAGACGGGCTCCACCACCCCGATCGCGTAGGCGATCTGGATCGTCACGCGATCCGCCACTCCGGCGGCGACGAGGTTTTTGGCGACGTAACGGGCGGCGTAGGCGGCGGAGCGGTCGACCTTCGTGGGATCTTTGCCGCTGAAGGCACCGCCGCCGTGGGGACAGCTGCCGCCGTAGGTGTCGACGATGATCTTACGACCTGTCAGGCCGGCATCCCCCTGCGGGCCGCCGATGACGAAACGTCCCGTGGGGTTGATATGATAGACGATATCCTCCGCGATGAGCTCGCGGGGGATGACGGCGTGAATCACTTCATCCAGAACGTCCCGGTGCAGCTGCTTCTGCTCGACCTCCGGTGCGTGCTGGGTCGAGACGACGACGGTCGTCACCGCCTCGGGTTTGCCGTCACGATAGCGTACACTCACCTGAGCTTTTCCGTCGGGACGCAGATAGGGAAGCGTCCCGTTCTTGCGCACCTCGGCCAGTTTGGCGGTGATCTTGTGCGCCAAAGAGATGGGCAGAGGCATAAGCTCCTCGGTCTCCCGGCAGGCGTAACCGAACATCAGCCCCTGATCGCCCGCCCCCGTCTCTCCGGAAGCCTGATCGACCCCCTGATTGATATCCGGGCTCTGCTCACCGATGCCGTTGAGCACGCCGGCGCTGCGGTAGTCGAAGCCGAAGCTGGCGTCGGTGTAGCCGATCTGCCGGATCACTTCGCGGGCGATGTCCTGCATCGGAGCGTACGCCTGGGTCTTCAGCTCTCCGGCGATAACGCAATAGCCGTTGCTCAGCAGGGTTTCGCAGGCGACACGAGCTCCCGGATCCCGCTCGATGATGTAATCCAGAATCGCATCGCTGATCTGATCCGCCATTTTGTCGGGATGCCCCTCGGTGACGGATTCACTGGTAAAGATGTATTCTTTCGCCATAAGTTTTCTTTCCTTCTTGCTGGTTTTAGTTTTAAAATCGAAAGCGGCTTTTTATAAGCGAGCCTACCAAAATTATCCAAATAACAATTGAGTTCACAATCGAAACAGTGGTTTCACTCTGCTTTCCCCAAACTCTTTTGTACCCGTTGCGCCAACTGCTCGGGCAAAAGCCCCAGATGCTCTTCGACATCGCGGGTCTTGCCGTGGGGGATGAAACGGTCGGTGTACTCGAAGCTCACGATTCGCACACCGCCGATTCCCTCCTCTTCGAGGAACTCCTCCAGCGCCGACGCGACCCCACCGAGACGGGCTCCGTCGCTGAAGACGAACCAGCGGCCGTACTCCGCGGCCAAACGACGCAACAGATCCCGATCCAGCGGTTTGACGAAACGCAGATCGAGGATCGCCGGCCGGAGATCTTTGAGTGCCTCCGCCGTGCGCAAAGCCCGGCCGACCCCGTTGCCGTAGCCGACGAAGAGTATCCCTTCGCCTTTGCGCAACAGATGCGCCCGACCCGCTTCGTAATCGGGAACCGGAAAATCCTCCGCCAGAAACGCCCCTCGGGGATAGCGCAAGGCCAAAGGGGTGGGAAAATCCGCGGCGAAGGCCAGGGCTTTTTCCATACTGTCGGGGTTGAAAGGAGCCATCAACGTGAGGTTGGGGATCGGCCGCAGATAGGAGATATCGAAGGCCCCCTGATGGGTCTCTCCGTCTTCGCCCACGATCCCCGCCCGGTCGATGGCGAAAGTAACCCCCAGATTCATCAAGGCGATGTCGTGAATCACCTGGTCATACCCCCGCTGCAGGAAGGTGGAGTAGATGGCGCAAAAGGGTTTGAAGCCTTCCTTGGCCAGCGGTCCCATGCTGGTGACGGCATGCTGCTCGGCGATGGCCACATCCCAGAAACGGTCGGGGAAGCGCTCGATCAGAGGCCCCAAACCCGTCCCGCCGGGCATCGCCGCCGTCACTCCGACGATCTTTTCATCCGTTTCGGCGAGTTGCAAAAGGGTGTCGCTGAAAATCTTGGTCGCGCTTTTGGCTCCTGCGGACTTTTTCAACGGCTCTCCCGTATCAATGTCGAACGGCCCGACCCCGTGCCAGTGTTCGCGCGGACCTTCGGCGATTTTGTACCCCTTGCCCTTGATCGTCTGGGCGTGGACGATCACCGGCTTTTGCATTGAGCGGGCGATCTTGAGCGTCTCGATGATCGAGGGGATGTCGTGGCCGTCGATGGGACCGATGTATTCGATCCCCATCTCTTCGAAAATGATCCCCGGAGTGATGAGACGGAAGGACTCTTCGAATTTTTTGGCCACGTAGGTCGCACTCTCGGGAAACATTTCGAGCAGCGATTCGGTCTTTTTCTTGAGCTTCTGGTACAAAGGCCCCGCCATCCCTTTGGAGAGGGCACGGCTGATGGCGCCGATGGGTTTGGCGATGCTCATTTCGTTGTCGTTGAGAATCATCACGACGGGATATTTGCGGTCTCCAAGTTCGTTGAGCGCTTCGTAGACCATCCCCGCGCTCATGCTTCCGTCACCGATCATCACGACGGGGATCCGCTCGCCCTCTTCGCCCTGCAGACGGATCGCCTTGGCCGCTCCGACCGCCAGGGAGATCGACGTGGAGCTGTGCCCCGCCTTGTAATAGTCGTAGGGCGACTCGTCGGGATTGGTATAGCCGCTGATGCCTCCGAACTGCCGCAAAGTGTCGAAACGTTCCCAGCGGTCGGTGAGAAGTTTGTGGGCATACGCCTGGTGGGAGACATCGAAGATGAAGGGATCTTTGCCGGCGTCGAACACGGCGTGCATCGCGACGATCAGATCCACGGCTCCCAATGTGGAGCTCAGATGCCCGCCGTTTCGGCTGACCGTTTCGAGGATTTTTCGACGGACTTTTTGAGCCAATGCTTGCAGTTCTTGGGGACTTTGACCGTGCAGGTTCATTGCGACTCCCATCGTTTGCGGCTCGCCGCCAGAAGCAGGCGCCGGGCCCGGGAGGGGGTCAGGCGTTTGCCGGCAAGCCCCTCCGCTTCGAGCAATTCATTCAGCCAGTTTTCGTCGCAACGGTGCCGGTAAAACTCCAACTCCGCCGAGAGGCGACGCTTTTTTTCTCCGCGGGGATCCTCCTCCGCGAAGAGAGGACGGCGACTGCGTCCCGACGGGCGACGAATCAGGCGAACCCGTCTCATCCGAGGATCTCGTCCATCGCGGCGAAGAGCCGGTCGTTCTGCGCAGCCGTCCCCACGGTGATCCGCAGGGCGTTGAGCCCGTAGCTTGCCAGGTCCCGGACGATCACCCCCCGCTCCAGCAGCGCTTCGGCCAGATCGCTCGAGTTGAGATCCTCTGTGAAGATCCAAGTGATGAAATTGGTATAACTCTCGATGTACTCGAAACCGTGCGCTTTGGCATAGGCTTCGTAGCGCCCGATCTGCTCTTGGTGCAACGCGAGGCTCTTCTCGAGAAATTCGTCGTCCGAGCAGGCGGTGATCGCCGCGGCCAGAGAGAGGGTCGTGATGTTGAACGGGGGCCTCAACTTCAGCAGCGCGGTGATGATTTCGGGCTGAGCGATCCCGTATCCGACCCGCATCCCGCCCAGTCCGTAGGCTTTGGAGAAGGTCCCGAGATACAGAGCGTTGGGATACTCCAAAATCTCTCTGGGATCGACGGCGTAGTCGGGATCCTTGGCCCGGGCGTACTCCATATAGGCTCCGTCGACCACCACCAAGGTCTCGGGATCGGCTCCGTCGAGAATCCTGAAAAGATCCTCCCGACGCATCGCATCTCCGGTCGGATTGTTGGGCGTACAGAGGTACACCACCTCGGGGCGGTGCTCCTGCATCATCGCCAGGAACTCTTCGGGGCGATGACGCCAGTCGGGGGTGCGCAGGATCGTCGCCCCCTGCTGTCGGGCGTAAATCTCGTACATCGCGAAGGTGACGCGGCTCATCAGGACTTTCGCGCCAGGATGGAGCTTGGCCCGGGAGGCGAACTCCAGGATTTGATCGCTGCCCGCCCCGATGATGAGCGTCTGTTCCAGCACGTCGAAGCGCCGGGAGAGCGCCTCTTTGAGTTCGAACATACTGTCGTCGGGATAGAGATGGGCTTTGTCGGCGTTCGCCCGGATCGTTTCGGCGACCCGAGGGCTGGTCCCCAGAGGATTTTCGTTGGAGGCGAGCTTGACCACCTCCTCGGGTGCGATCCCGAACTCCCGCACCACCAGTTCGATGGGCTTACCGGCTTCGTAGACTTTGATACTGTCGAGCTCTTTGTTGAATGTCATTTTATGTCCTCTCAAACGACGCGGGCGAAGCCCGCCTCTTGAATTCTACCCACTATGCACTACCCTCTACCCACTCAAACATCGTCCGCCTCTTTGACGTAGGAGCCGAGGAATTTGATCGACTCTTGATGTTTGGCGAAGATCCCTTTGATCTTTTCGTCGTTTTTGTGGCCGTCGAATTCGATGAAAAATATCGAATGGCCGCCGACGATGTGGGATTTGATCTTGGTCAGGCCGATCTGCGCCTCTTTGAAGTCCAGCAGGAACTCCACCAGTGCGCCGGGACGGTTGGAAAGACGCACGAGAATCGTCGTCTTGTCGTGGCCGCTGGGGGCGTTTTCGAAGTCGCTGACGATGAAAAAGCGGGTACGGTTGTTCCCTTCGTCTTCGATGTTTTTGAACATCACCGGCAGCTTGTAGAGCCGGGAGGCGACCTCGGCGCAGATCGCCGCCGCCTCGGGATCCTTCGCCGCAAGTTGCGCCGCTTTGGCGGTGGATTCTACCGGGATCTGCTCCACTTCGTCGAGGCCGAAATCTTCGAGAAACTGGCTGCACTGCCCAAAAGCGATGTCTTTGGAGTAAATCCGCTTGATCTGCTTGAGATCCTCGGCTTTGGTCGCAAAGACGTGGTGAATCTCCACGATCACTTCGGCGATGATTTTGAGATCGTAGTCGCTGAGGCAGGAGATCGTGTCGCTGACGATGCCGTTGAAACTGTTTTCGATGGGAACGACGCCGAACTTGGCTTTGCCCCGGGCGACTTCGCGAAAGACCCCCTTAATGGTGTTGATGGGGATGTAGCTGCTCATCGCGCCGAATTTGCTCTCGGCTGCCTGATGGGTGAAACTCGCCTCGGGACCGAGGAAAGCGATCCGCTCGGGAAGCTCGTAGTTGCGGGCGACGGCGAAGAGCTCCAGATAGAGCGCCTCGATGGCATCGTCGGTGAGCAGGCCGCTTTTTTCCCGGTTGAGACGCTTGAGCCGTTCGAGAATCTCCCGCTCCCGCTCGGGACGATAGATCGGCGCTCCGGTCTGCTGCTTGAGCTCTCCAACCTGTTTGACGAAGCGCAAGCGTTCGTTGTAGAGATCCAGCAGGGCTTCGTCGACCCGGTCGATCTCCCGGCGCAACTCCTGCAGGGTCATCGCTCTTCCTCCAACGGCTCTTTTTCCAGACGGATCTGATCCTCGAAGCTCTCCCGCTTGCGAATGAGACGGCAGGATCCGCCTTCGCAAGCGACTTCGGCCGAGCGTCCCCGGGTGTTGTAGTTGCTCGCCATCGTAAAGCCGTACGCTCCGGCACTGTGGATCAGCAGCAGATCGCTTGAGCGGGTGGGAGGCAGAGCAACCTCCTTGCCCAGCCAGTCACCGCTCTCACAGATGGGACCCACGATATCGGCAGGGGTCGCCTCTGCACGATCGGATCCGTCAAAAAGCGGCTCGATACGATGATAAGCTTTGTAGAGCGACGGTCGCAGCAAATCGTTCATCGCCGCATCGACGATGACGAAGCGTTTGTCGCCGTTGCGCTTCTCGTAGAGGACACGGGTCAGCAGCCATCCGGCGTTGGCGACCAGGTAGCGTCCCGGTTCGCAGACGATCGTCAGATCCAGCCCTCGGATCGCCGTCGTGATCGTCTCGGCGTACTGCGCCAGATCGATCGTCGTCTCCTCGTCGTAGACCACCCCCAATCCGCCTCCGACATCGAAAAAGCGGATCTCCACTCCGATGGCGGCAAGGGAGCGAACAAGATCGGCGACGATCTGCGCCGCTTCGCGGATCGGCTCCAGCTCAGTCAACTGCGATCCGATATGGAAATGGATACCCACCGGATCGAGCCATTCGGAGTTTTTGGCGCGGATGTACATCCGCTTGGCCGTCTCGATGGCGACGCCGAATTTGTTCTCATGCAAGCCGGTGGAGATGTAGGGGTGAGTCTTGGGATCGACGTCGGGATTGACCCGGATCGAAATTCGCGCCTCTTTGCCCAACGCTTTCGCGATCGATTCGACCCGCTCCATCTCCGCCTCACTCTCGAGGTTGAGCATCAGGATCTCTTCACGCAGAGCCTGCTCGATCTCGTCATCGCGCTTGCCGACCCCGGAGAAGATAATCCGGTAGGGGGCGATGCCCGCGGTACGCGCCCGGCGGACCTCCCCGATGCTGACGCAGTCGGCTCCGGCCCCCAGCTTTCCCAGATGGGAGAGTACGGAGAGGTTGGAGTTGGCTTTGACAGCGTAGGCGATCAAGGATTTATGGCCCGCAAAAGCCTCTTTGAGGCGGCGGTAGTGTTCGGTGATCGCGTCGAAATCGTAGACATAAAGCGGAGTACCGTATTTTTCGGCGAGGGATATGAAATCGATAGGCATCTCGTTCCTGTTCATCTCTTGAAATGGCAGATATTTTATCCAAATAACTCTGGATTTTGCCTAGGAGTTCTTCTCCTCTACCTTAGGTAAGGTAATACGGTTGAGGATTCCGGGTTTAATCCCGAATCCTCCGATAATAGAGCAAAGAATAGAGAAGAAGCAGCGTGATGGGCAGCAGCTGTCCGTAGTCGGGATCGAGCGTGCCGCTGACCCCCAAGCGGTACATCGCAAAGAAGAAGGCCCAGCCCAGTAAAGCCGCTCCCAAAATCGAAAGCCAGACACTTTCCGGACGAACAAAGCGTTTGTAGGGTGGAGTTTTAAAAAAGAGAATCGGCATCAATGCCAGCGCAAAAAGCGGCATCAGCAGCAGATTGTAGAGCGTCGCCCGGATTCTTTCGCTATCCAGGCCCTGACGGTACAGCAACCACCAGGCTCTGAATCCATCGATGGGACGCAACGCTTTGCCCTGATAGATCAATTTGACCACTTTGGGACGATAGCCTTTAAGCAGAATGAAATTGCGCTCGGTCCTTTCTCGATAGCCCGTTACCCGGCCTTTCTGATCCCGACGTTTCCTTTTGATGAAAGCTTCACGGGCGTACCATTCTCCCCGGCGGTAATGCGCCGTCGGGATTCGGATCGTCTCTTCGATCTGCCGACCCTTCGGCACGAAGATCGTCACTCCTTTCAAAATTTTGGCGACAGGATCCAGCTCATGGACATAGACAAAATCGTTATTGAATTTAAAGAAAAGATCCTTGACCTTCTGCTGCGAAAGGGTATGGTGGAGGATGGCTCCCGCGCGATTGCGCCCGTAGGAAAAGTCGGTACTTTGCAAAAGTATGAAAAGCAGGTAGATCGCCAGTGCGGAGAAGAAAAAGGGGCGAAAAGTCTCTTTGCGGCTGTATCCGAAAGAGAAGAGAGAGACAAAAACGTTCTGTCGGACGAAGAGAACCACGGTCCACGCCAGCGCAAAGAGCAACGTAACGGGATACAACAACGAGAGCATATACTCCCACGTATAGAAAAGATAGAGAATTTTGAGATTGAAAGCGTCGGGAAGTCGATGGGCGTTTTGAAGAAAATCGATGAAAACGACGGCAAAACTCAATCCGAAGAGCAGGAGAAAAAAATGTTTGAGATAGTGCAGCGTAATGTAACGGAAATAGCGTCTAACCTGCACAGGGGTCATCCGTCGCTTTCAGCGTATAGCGGGATTTGAGCTCTTCGAGCGGCTTGTGGGGAATTCGAAGCGCCAACTCGGCCGCATAGTCGACCAGGCAGGGAACTTTCTCTTCCTCCACCGGGGTAAAGGGCTGCAACACGTAGTCGACTACTTGACTTTTGTGCTTAGGCTTACCCACTCCCATCCGCAGGCGTATGTAGTCGCGCCCCACGGCGGCATCGATCGATTTGAGCCCGTTGTGGCCTCCGTTTCCGCCGCCTCGCTTGAGACGGATCTCCCCGAACTTCAGATCGATATCGTCATGAATGACGACGAGATGCTCCAGAGGGATTTTGAAAAAATGCAGTACGGGAGCGACACTCTTCCCCGAGAGATTCATAAACGTCGTGGGTTTGAGAAAAAAGAGATTTCCCTGACGATAGAGTTCGCCCTGGAACGATTTTTTGGAGATGTCTCGAGCACCTGTACGGGCACGCATCGCGTCGATGACCCGGAAACCGATATTGTGGCGTGTCTTTTCGTACGCCGGCCCGGGGTTTCCCAATCCGACGAAGAGCCACATGGTTTCGAGAACTTAGCGGGACTTGATCACACCGCAGACGGAGACGTGGGGGCGATCCATCATCTTGCACCCTTCGGGAACTTCGATATCGCGAACGAGGATCGACTCGTCACGGTCGAGGTCGCTGACGTCGAGGGTGAAGTTGGCAGGAACCTTCTCGATGGGGCCGCGGACACGGAGGCGGCGCTTGGTGATGACCAGGACTCCTTTGTTTTTCAGGCCCTTGGGAGTACCGACAGTCTTGACGGGGACCAGATAATCGGTCACTTCGCCGGGGATGGCTACCCGCAGATCCACATGCTGGATGTCGCCGGTGACGGGATGGAGCTGATACTCCTGGATCACGACCTCGAGCTCTTTGTCACCCACTTTGACGGGAAACGCAAGCTTCTCTTTGCGGCGTACGGTTCTAATGAAATCACCCTGTTTGAAGGCAGCGTGGATATTCTCCACTCCCTTCGCATAGATGTTTGCTATTAGATAACCATCTCGTTTGAGCTTTTTGGCGTTGCTCTTTCCGATACTCTCTCTAATAATAGCTTCCAGCATTTTTTGTCCTTTGCATAAAAATAAGAGCGGAATTGTACCCACCCCCATCTAAAAAAGAGTTGAAAGGTTTATCGCCAAGCAAAAGAGGAAATCAAAACTCGAACTCATCATCATCTTTGAACGCATAAGTATCCAAAGCTTCCAAATCCTCTTTGTTCATGTTTCCTCTCTCCACTTCCCGAGAGGTCGACGATCCGATCCCTTGAAATTTTAGTTTCAGATCCGAAGGAGATGAGGCGTTTTCCATGGCGACATCTTCGCTGATCTCTCCTGATCGGACCAGATCAAAAAGATGTTGATCGAAGGTCTGGGAATGGTAAATCTCCCGTCCTTCGGCAATGGCATCAGGCAATTCATAGTCACGGTTTTCCATGATGAGTTCGGAGATTCTCGCAGTTTTTACCAGGATTTCGACCGCGGCGACCCGTCCACCTTTTTTGGAAGGGACGAGGCGCTGGGAAATCACACCCGAAAGGACGGAAGCTAGGGAGAGACGGATACGGTTTTGCTCCTCTTCAGGGAACATTCCAATAATCCGGTTAACGGTCTCTTTGGCATCGAGGGTATGAAGTGTGGAGAAGACAAGATGTCCGGTGTTTGCGGCGTGCAGAGCCAGATCGATGGTTTCGATATCACGCATCTCTCCGACGAGAATAATATCCGGATCCTCCCGCAGTGCCGCGGGCAAGGCATCTTTAAAAGAGTTACTGTCGGTACCGATCGCGCGCTGGTTGATCAGACATTTCTTTTCCGTGTGGACAAATTCGATAGGGTCTTCAAGGGTGATAATGTGTTTGTAATGCTGTTCGTTAATCCGGTCGAGTATGGCGGCCAGTGTTGTAGATTTTCCCGAACCCGTCACCCCGGTGACCAAGACCAAACCTCGGGGAATGTCAGCGAAGTTTTTGACCGCCTGCGGAAGTCTCAGCTGCTCGACAGTAGGAACCTGGGCCGGAATCAATCGAAAGACAGCGCTCAAACCATCCATTTGACGAAAGACATTAACACGAAAACGACTCTTTTCATCCAACAAATAGGCAAAGTCAAGAGATTTCTTCTCTTCAAGCATTACATACTGTTCCGCCGTCGTAATCTGTTTGATCAAAAGTTTCACTTCGGATGCTTGAAAAGGATCTTTCCCGATTTTTTTCAAAACACCGTCAATGCGGATCCTCGGGATCGATCCCGCTTTGATATGAAAGTCACTTCCGCCATGCGCAACAAGCGTCTTCAGATAAAGGTTAAGCCGATCTTTCATTTGTCCTCTTCCGTCAGAAGAGTAAGGAGGGAAGCAAACGACGCTTCAAAGGCCGCGATCCCCTCCTCTAACAGGCGTCGGTAAACCTCATCCATCACAATCCCGTGTGTTTCGAGTGTATGAAAATAGTCATCGATCTTCTCGGGGGGAATCGGCAAAGCAGGATGCTCCGGCAAGCCTTTTTCTCCGAAAGCTTCGAGGGTCGCTAGCGGCGCAGTGTTGATGCAATGAGGACCATAGAGTTCGCGGATGTAGTAATCCGGCGGAAGGTTCTGCCCCTCTTTCACCCCCGTACTGGCAAAAAGAGTGCGAACACTTGGGGTATTGTTGGCCTGGACGATGTTGTAAATCTTTGCCGCATTCATGATGCCGGTCAGTGCCGTCGGAAGCCCCTTCTCCTCGAGTTGAGGATCGAGCAGCCGATCGAAACGGCTGACGAAGACACTGATCACCGCTTCAACCCGTTCGCCTCCGGTATTTTCGAATTCGTCGATTCCCACCTTCATCGCATCAAGACAGCGACGCGCCTGCTCGGGAGAGAAAACCAATGTGGCGTTCACGCTGATACCATCCCCCAACAGCTCCCGCATCGCGGCATATCCCGCCTCCGTCGCGGGCACTTTGATCATGACATTCGGTTCGTCGATCATCCGAAAAAGCCGACGGGCTTCGGCAACTGTCCCCGCCGTATCAAATGCCAAAAAAGGATCCACCTCTATACTGATGTATCCTTCGCTCCCCTCATCATAGACTCCTCGCAACACCAATGCCGCCGTTTTGATGTCTTCGACGGCCAACGCCTCATATTTCTCCTTGGGCGGACGACCGGAGAGGGCCTTCAGCGCTTCACGATAGGCCGGAGAGTTTCCAATGGCCTGAGCGAAAATCGAAGGGTTGCTCGTCGCCCCGTTGACGACGCGGCGCTCAACGAGATCCACAAAGCGCTCTTTGAGGAAATCCCGTTCGATAAAATCAAGCCAGAGTGAAAAAGTCATGTTGTCATCTACCATCGTCATACTCCCATCTGAGATTTGACCAGCGCCCGATCGGAAAGCCCGTTTTTTCCAACGCTCTCTCCAGCACCTCCAGAAAGCGCTCCCGAGGCAGTTCCACTGCTCCCCATCGCAAAAGATGAGGAGTTGTCACCTGGCAGTCAATCAAATCATAACCCGATTCCGTTAAAACGTCACTTAGAGCTTTAAGGGCGATTTTGGATCCGTCGCTACGTGTGGTGAACATCGATTCTCCGAAAAAAGCTCCGCCCATCGCCACGCCGTAGAGCCCGCCGACAAGGGTTCCTTCCATCCGGACTTCGACACTGTGAGCCCATCCCATCTCATGCAGTCTGCCGTACGCCTCGATCATCTCTTCTGTGAGCCAGGTCCCTTGCTGTCCGGGACGGGGAACATCGGCGCAGGCTCGTATAACCGCCTCAAAATCCCGATCGAAATCGACGCGATAATCGCGGTTGCGCAACACTCGACGGAAAGAGCGGGAGAGTTTCAACTCCTCAGGGAAGAGTACGAGTCTGGGGTCGGGAGACCACCAGAGAATCGGATCGTCCGCGTTATACCAAGGAAAGATCCCCCGCCGGTAGGCACTGAGCAAACGGTTGGGCTCCAAATCCCCGCCGTAAGCGAGCAAGCCCTCCCGCGCCGCCTCTTTAGGATCAGGAAAAGCGTACGAAAAGCGACTCAGAGGCGGGATAAAACGATCGTTGTCAAAAATGGACTCCATCAGTCGACGGCTTCCAAGGCGACAAACTCAAAGCGAAACTCTCCGTTTTCGTCCAACCCGACATGAACTTCTCCGCCCTCTTTCAACTCCCCGAACAAAATAGCGTCGGTCAAAGGCTCTTTGATCGTTTCATCGATAAGGCGTGCCAAAGGACGGGCACCGAAGGCTTCTTCCTCCGCCCGAGCGGCCAAAGCGCGCCGTACCGCTTTATCCACTTTGATCCGAACTCTCTTTTCCCGACGCAATTGACGATCGAGTTCGGCGATCTGCAGCTTGACGATCTTTGTCAGCGTCTCGAGATCGAGCGGACGGAAGTGCACCGTGGCACTCAGCCGGTTGCGGAACTCGGGAGAGAAAAACTCCTGCATTGCCCGATCCGCCCGAACCCCGCTCTCTTGTACAAAGCCCATGACCCCCGCTTCCTTGGTTCCAAGGTTGGAAGTCATGATCAGCACCACGTTTTTGAAGTCACTGACGATGCCGTTGTTGTCGGTGAGACGGGCCTCATCCATCACCTGCAAAAGAATGTTCATGATGTCGGGATGGGCTTTTTCAATCTCATCAAGCAATAGCACCGTATGCGGGTGTTTTTTGATCATTTCAGTCAACAACCCTCCCTGCTCATAGCCCACATAGCCCGGCGGCGCTCCGATAAGCCGACTGACGGCATGTTTCTCCATGTATTCACTCATATCAAGCCGTTCAAAATGGATACCAAGTTCCTCCGCCAGAGCTTTGGCCAGGGCGGTTTTGCCCACCCCGGTGGGGCCGACGAAGAGGAAGCTGCCGATCGGACTCTCGGGGCGGTTGAGCCCCGCATAGGAGCGTTTGATCGCCCGACTCAATCCGTGGACCGCCTCCTCCTGCCCCAAAATCCGGCTCCGCAAACGTTCTTCAAGCGTTCGAAGCTTCTCGGTATCGTCTTGCTCGAGTGTCGCCGGAGGAAGCTTGAGCATTCGCGAGAGAATTTCGGAGATGTCCCGACTCGTCACTTCGACATGTTTCTCTCCGCGCAGCATAAAATGAGCCCCCGCTTCATCAATCAGATCCATCGCTTTGTCGGGAAGGAAGCGATCGTGTAGATACTTGACACTAAGATCGATGGCGGTGCGCAGTGCTTTGTCGCTGAAAGCGATTTCATGGTGCTCTTCGTATTTGTGCTGAACGCCTTTGAGAATTTTAAACGTGTCCTCGAGACTCGGTTCATCGATCTCCACTTTGGCGAAACGCCGCGAAAGGGCTTTGTCTTTGTCAAAAAAGTTGCGGAACTCCTGGTGGGTCGTCGCACCGATGCATTTGAGCTCTCCCCGCGCCAGAGCCGGTTTGAGAAGGTTGGAGGCATCCATGCTTCCGCCTCCCGTACTTCCGGCCCCCACAAGGGTATGAATCTCATCGATAAAGACGATGGCGTTCTCCACCTTTTTGATCTCTTCGAGTACTCCTTTGAGGCGTTTTTCGAAATCTCCCCGATATTTGGTGCCGGCAAGCAGCGCCCCCATGTCCAGGGCATAGATCCGTGCATCGGAGAGAACTTCGGGCACCTCTCCCTCGGCGATACGCAACGCCAATCCTTCCGCAATGGCGGTCTTGCCCACTCCCGGTTCCCCGACCAAAAGGGGGTTGTTCTTTTTCCGACGGCAGAGCGTCTGCATCACCCGTTCGATCTCCGACTCACGTCCGATGACCGGATCCACTTTCCCTTCGCCGGCCAACGCTACGAGTTCAACGGTGAAATCATCCAAATTCGGAGTCGCACTCTCCTGTGTCGTCTCCTCCGAATCCGCTTCTCCTTTTTCACTTTTCCCAACTTTTTCAACAGGGTGAGAAATCACTTCAAGAAGAGCCACGCGATCAATGCCGGCGCGCTCCATCAGATACGCGGCATAACTCTCCTTCTCTTCCCGAATCGCCGCCAGCATGTTGCCGATAGTGGCTTCTTTCTTCCCTGCGGCGTGAAGCTGCCCCATCATCCGATTCACCGTCCGGGAGAGGGAGAGTGTCTCCATGGGATCGGTTACTTTCTCCAGGACCGGAACGTGGGCATTGAGATGCGCCACCAGAGCCTTTTTCATTTCCACGGTATCAGCCCCCAGCTCCCGGAGCGTCCGCTCTCCCTCACGATTCGACAAAATCGCCAAAAAAACATGTTCGATGGTGAGATATTCGTGCCGTTTACTTTTAGCATATTCGACGGCGCGCATAAAAACTTTGTTCAACTCAATACTGATCATTACTTTTTGACTCCTCTTTCAATCATCCGCTTCGATCGTCGCCAAAAGCGGGAACGCATTGCGTCGTGCCAGAATCCTTACCTGTTCCGCCTTGGTTTGAGCGATTTCAAAGGTGTAGATCCCGCAGATCGCTTTGCCCTGCTCGTGGACGGTCCACATGATCTCTTCCGCTTCATCGCGGTTTTTATGAAAAATCGTCATCAAAACCTCCACGACAAATTCCATCGTCGTATAGTCGTCATTGTGCAGGATTACCCGATAGAGGGGAGGTTCCCGCACTTCGATTTCACTCTCGATCTCTTCGATCGTCCTCGCCACATGCAATCCTTACTTTGTCTTTCACGGTTTATGGAGACTCAGTATGTTACAATTCTTCACACTGAGCTGAAAGCATTATACAGATTTTTGGAAGAATTGCAAGAGTCACGAAGAAGAAGAAAAGGGGTAAAGTGTATGCAAAGACTCTTCGTCACGGCGACCGGAACGGGGGTAGGGAAAACCCACGTCGTTCGTCTTTTGCTTCGCGCTTTTAACCGTCTCGGCTACCGGGTCGGAGCCTGTAAAGCTGTCGAAACCGGCGTCAAGCAAATCCCCCTCGACGCGCAATGCCTGCTGGAGGAGCTTCGCGGGCTCAATCCCCACTTCGCGAAGTTCAAAGCCGCCGATCTCTGTGCATACACTTTTTCTCTCCCCGCAGCACCTTTCTGTGCCGATAGAGAGCGATCCCTCGATCCGAAGGAGATCCTCCACAAAGTCTCCAGCCTAGAGTCACACTGCGACCTTATGATCATCGAAGGAGCGGGCGGACTGCTGGTCCCCCTTACCGAAAGGTATTTCATGATCGATCTGGCCCGTGATTTGAGAGCCCATACACTGCTCGTAACCCCTTCCGGCCTGGGATGCATCAACCAGACACTCCTGAGTCTCCGGGCCCTGGAGCATGCTGGGCTCTCCTATGACTGGTGCGTCAATCTCTACGAAGAACGAGAAAGTTTCCCGAAGGCAACCCGCCCCTATTACGACGCCGCGTTTGACAATTGGTGGAGCGTAGAAGAGGGGCTGGAGCTTTTTTGCCGGCGTTTCGCGGCTCAGACGACAGAAGACTAATCGCAGTACCGCCGCAAAAGCTCCGCGTAATTTTCGATACGCCGATCCCGGAGAAAAGGCCAAATGTCGCGCACCTCTTTTGTCCGATGCCGATCGATTGTCGCATAAAGTATTGTTTCATTTTCGCTGTCGGCGCGCGCCAGGAGCTCTCCTTGGGGACCGCAGACGAAACTGCTGCCCCAGAAGCGGATTCCAGACAAGGCGCCGCTGGAATCCGCTTCGAAACCGACACGGTTGCAGCTAAGTAGCGGCAAACCGTTGGCGATGGCGTGAGCGCGCTGAATCGTCATCCAACTCTCTCTTTGGCGCTCCTTCTCTTCAGCAGGATCTTCGTCGAACCATCCGATTGCGGTGGGATAGATCAAAACTTCGGCTCCCTTAAGGGCCATGATCCTGGCCGCTTCGGGGTACCACTGATCCCAGCAGACCAACACACCCAATCGCCCCAAAGAGGTTTCGATCGGCTCAAAACCCAGATCGCCCGGAGTGAAATAGAACTTTTCGTAAAAACCCGGATCGTCGGGAATGTGCATTTTGCGGTATCTGCCGGCAACAGAACCGTCCCGCTCGAAGACGACGGCGGTATTGTGGTAGAGTCCCGGAGCCCGCTCTTCGAAAAGGGAACTGACCAGCACCACTCCGTGCTCGGCCGCCACCGCACTCCAGAAA